>JAFZAL010000131.1 GCA_017557195.1 Thermoguttaceae bacterium
CATTTGAGGTCCGGAAAATTTAAGAACGTTCAGCGCGTAACCGGTCAGGGCGAAGCCGTAGCTGCCCCAGACGGCAAACTGTAAAAAGTACGCCAGGCATAAACGCGGATACGCCAGCGCAACGGATTTGGATTCTGACATAGGAACTCCTCAAGCGTCAGAAAAAGGAACTTTGACTCCTAAAAGACGTTCAAATTCTGACTGAAAAAAGTGGTAAAACAGTTCTAAACCAATGATTATTTGACAGGCGTCAATATATCTTTATTATTAAAACAGAAATATCGGATTTTGACAAGGCGGGAGAAGGGGCGTTTTTCCGGAAAAAGGGCAAAATTTCTAAAAATATTGGTCGATTTGGGGGGAGTTTTAGAAAATAAAAGCTATGATATAATAAATATAGTAAGAAGTGAGGAGTGAGAAGTGAGAAGTTGCGCGAAGCGCAGTTCTCAGTTTGAATTCCACAGATTCTGATTATGTATTATTCAGGGCGACCGATTTGCAATGCCCCATACACAAATAACCAACTACTTCAGTTCAAATTCCTTGATGTTGATGAGATTTCCTGGCGTTATCCGTTTGTTGATTCCAGCGGCGCTGTTTGTATTTATGGCGACTGCCTGGGCGGACGTTGCGGTGATTTCCAACCGGATGGAAAAGGGCGTCGCGTTTGTCGTGGCGCAAAAGGGCAAGCCGCAGCAGACGGTTCGCCTGGCGCCGGGCGACGCGTTCTCGTTCTTTTTCGACGACCAGTCGGCTTTGGCGTTCAAAGATGGACAACAGAATCAGCAAGTTCCTCTGGAGCCGCAGTCCGTTTACTTTTTCGGGACGTCTCCGGAAGGGAACATGTTTTTCCAGAAGCTGCCCATTACCGGCAACCCGGTAGGGGCGTTTCGCATGGACGAAAACGCGTCGCCGGTTCTCAGCAGTTCGGTTACGTATTCGTCCCTGGGAATGAAGATAATCGAAGTCCCGGTAAAAATCTACGTAGACGACAACGAGTATTCCAAGCAGAGCGTTTGGGAACCGCGGCTGCGAAAGAGAATCGACAAGGTCAACGAGGTTTACGAGCGTCTTTGTCATTTGCGGTTCAAAGTCGTGGGCGTTGGACAGTGGAAGTCTGACGACAACATTCACGACTTTGTTACGTCCATGAAAGAGTTCGAGGCGATGGCTCCGGCCTATCCGGCGGCTTTGGCAATTGGATTTACAAGCCAGTACGGCGTTAAGCCGGGGGTAGATCATATCGGCATGACTCGTCAGCCGTTCCATACGCACATTTTGATTCGGGAGTTCGCTCCGCAGTATTCAGAAAACGAACGGGTGGAAGCCCTTATTCACGAATTGGGGCATTGGCTGGGCGCTGTTCATAACCCCGATCCGCACTGTTACATGAATCCGACTCTTGCCGAACGCGAGTCCCGCCGCGCGGCATACGTCAAAACGTTCAATCCGATAAACGCGCTTTTAATCAACCTTTGGGCTGACGTTTGGGCGAATCGCAAAAACGGGTTGATGAACATGTCGGATCAGCGCATTGAAGAACTGATCGAGATTTACTCGTTCATGAGCAAGATTCCGCATACGGACTCCAACGCCGCGTCGATTGAAAAACTGTTGATGATTGTAGCTCAGCAGGAAAAGGTCCGGCGAGAGCAGATTCGCCGCGCTTTAGGCTTTGTCAAACCGGTTTTGACAATGCCGGACGACTTGGATGCATACGCTTCAACCATCCCGGAAATGAACGAAAAGCCGAAAGAGACAATCGCAGAAAATACTACCCCGCCGAAACCGACAGCGTCTGAGCCTCAAGCTCCAAAGCCGGAACAGAACAATGAGGTTGAAGTCGCTCAAACCCCGCCGCCGCAGGATGAAGACAACGAGAATAAAATTGTGACGCCGGAAGTCAGAACCGAGACGCCTCCGGAGGATAATGGCGCGAACGTCGCTGTGAATAACGCTCCGTCAAAGAGCGAAGACGAGGACGCACAAACCTCGCAGCCGGAGGCGTCTTCCGATGCAGTAATCGTTCCGTCCGAGACTATGTCTGTCAACAAGGCGGTTCGATACGTCAGTCAGGAAATCCTCAACAGCATGGACGGAATAACGCTTGACCCGAAAAGCAACGAGTACGTAAATCATATAGTTCGTTCCGGGGCGTCGGCGGCGTCGAAATTGCCGGAAAAACATCGCGTTCGCGCGTTCCTTGTTGCGATTGGAATTGCGATGGACATGTCCAATTCGATGAAGGTTTTGCCAATTGTCGGCGACCGGGTTAAGAAAATGGACACGTACGAGCTTCAGGTTCGTCGTGACGAATTGATTCAACAGTCCAGCATCAACAACCGTTCAGATTGGTCGCAGCATTTTGGCGTTTCCGCCGCGCTGTCAGCGCTCATGTCGCCGGACGCCGCTCGTCAGGCAGGTTTAATTAAAGAACTCAAAGACGAATCCACGCCTGGCAACGCTTTTGACGTTGGCGACCTCGCTGCCGATATGGCGGGCTGCGCGTTTGCTCAGCAGCTGCTTGAAGGCAAGCTTGCTCTCAATTCCGTTGCTCAATCGTTTGATGTTGGAAAATGGATCCCAGATGTCAAGGGATACAAACCCAACTTCAAAAAGCCCGACAAAATCATGAAAGACATTCAAAAGAAAGTTGACGAGAAGATAAGGCAGTAGGCAAGAGGCAGTAGACAGTAGACATTGCGCCAACTCCTTCCTGATATTGAACCGTTACGCGGTTCTTCCGGGGGCTAACGCACCCCGGCTCGCCTATCCTAATTCCTAACTCATATAACCCCTAACCCTACCTATTATCATGTTATCCTTAGACAGCGTATACCGCGCATCGTACGTACTGAAAGAAGTCCTCCGTTCGACGGAACTCATTCGCGCTCCGAAGCTCAATCCGGAAAGCGACATTTACCTCAAACCGGAAAACCTCCAAATTACCGGGTCGTTCAAGGTTCGAGGCTCGTACTACAAGATTTCTCAGCTCAGCGCTGAAGAAAAAGCCCGCGGCGTTATTGCGTGCTCTGCTGGAAACCACGCTCAGGGCGTCGCTCTGGCGGCAACGCGTTCCGGAACGAAGTCGGTTATCTGTCTGCCGGACTGCGCGCCGATTTCCAAGGTCGAGGCGACTCGCGCCTACGGCGCTGAAATCTGCATGGTAACAGGCGCATACGACGACGCCTATGAGAAAGCCCTTCAACTTCGCGACGAATTCCAGTACACGTTTATTCATCCGTTTGACGACGAGCAGGTAATCGCAGGGCAGGGCACGCTGGGTTTGGAAATTCTGAATCAAATGCCTGATGTCGAGGCGGTTGTAACAGCCGTTGGCGGAGGCGGGCTGCTTTCCGGCGTTGCGTACGTCATTAAAAATCTGCGTCCGGAAGTCAAGATTTACGGCGTTCAGGCGACCGGCGCCGCCAGTATGGTCAATTCGGTTCACGACGCCCATATTGAACGTCTGGACAGCGTCTCGACCATTGCGGACGGCATCGCGGTCAAACAGCCGGGCAATCTGACTTTTGAATTCTGCAAACAGTACGCAGACGACATTGTAACAGTTACAGACGACGAGATTTCCTCTGCCATTTTGGCGATGATTGAAAATCAAAAGCTCATCGCCGAAGGCGCCGGCGCCGCTCCCGTTGCCGCCGCCATGTTCAACAAGATTCCTATTAAGGGGAAAAAGACGGTCTGTCTGGTTTCCGGCGGAAACATCGACGTTACAATCCTGTCGAGAATTATAACCCGCGGTCTGATGAAGACCGGACGCTATGGCGCGATGCAAATCGAACTGGTTGACAAACCCGGTCAGCTGGAAGGCGTTGCGTCGATTATCGCCAGAATGGGCGGAAACGTTGTCTCGATTCACCACGAACGCTCTTCAGAAACGGCGGACGTCAACGGCTGCTATTTGCGAATCGTCATGGAAACGAGAAACTTCGACCACTTCACAGAAATCCGCAACGCCCTGATTGCAGGGGGATATAAAATCTGCTAAGATGCTATTCTCTTTCTTGAGTTGCGCTAAGAGAAGACATTTGGCAATTGTGAGGAAGCAGGAGTTTTAATTCGCCGAAGGTGAAGAACTCCTGCTTTCTTTTAATAATCTAAAGGAAAATAGTAATCTAAAGGAGAAATCAAATGTCAAGAAAACTTGCAAGCATTGTAACAATCGCGTCCTGTGATCCGATACCGGATTCTGATAATCTTTCTGTAGCCCGAATGGCGGGTAAAGGATGGAATGTCGTTACGCAGCGCGGTGAATATAAGCCGGGCGATTTGGCTGTATTCTTTGAAATTGACAGCTATCTTCCATCAGACGACCCCAGATTTGAGTTTCTCAAGAATAGATGTTTAAAGAAATTTGTATCCAAGTCAGGTCAGACGCTTAAAGAAGGTATTCTTATCAGAACCTGTAAGCTCAGAGGCGTTATATCGCAAGGGCTTCTAATGCCAATAGGGAATTTTCCTGAACTCTGCGATGTAACAGATGGACAAGACGTTACAGAACTTCTAAAGGTTGAACATTATGATGAAGTCGTTGAAGCGCTAAGACCGGAGATTGGAGGCTCTTCGATTGCGGCAGAAGCAATGGGAAAATTCCCGTCTGCGTTTATTCCCAAGACCGATGAAGAACGCATTCAAAACCTCGGAGATTACTTTGAAACGATGAAGGACCGCGTTTTCGAGGTTACGGAAAAGAACGATGGTTCGTCAATGACCATATTTTTGTCCAGGACTGTAGACCCTGAGAATCCCTTCGGAGTTTGTTCTCGAAATTTGAGACTGAAGCCGGAAGTGGAGAACGGCGTCCCGGCGCAATGGCAGATAGTAAAAAAGTATGATTTGGCAGCCAAGCTTGAACAGATCAACGCAATGTTTGCCAGTGAATTTGCGTTACAAGGCGAACTTGTTGGACCTGGCATAAATGACAACAGAGACAAGTATACTGATTTGGAATGGCATGTATTCAAGATTTGGGATATTGCCAATCAGCGATACCTGAACCCAAATGAAGCTCAGAGCCTGGCGTTGCAGATGGGCATCCCATACGTTCCGGTGATAAATCAGGCAATGAACGTTTTTGACGAACTTACTACAATGGAAGCAATCCTTGCGTTTGCAGAAGGAAAAACAGCGCGAGGACACGAGCGAGAAGGCGTCGTCTTCAAATCGGTAGACGACAAACCGTTTGTCAGTTTCAAGGTTATTAGCAATCGTTATCTGTTAAAACAGAAGGATTGAGTTATACTGCCGATGTTGAGATCAAGAATTTGGCTCGTCTGACGCTGTTTGTCAGATGAGCCAACGTTGTTATTGCGACTCAGTTTTAAGCGTTTTATCGATACGTTTCCATGTTTTCAATGAGAATTCGTCCGACTTCGATAATCGTAGCGGGACAACGCGTGATTTCCGTATGGATGCTTTCGACAACCAGCTCGCTTTCGACATCGTCCAAGTGTGACGACGTATAGGCGACAACGCCGTCGCTTCGTTGGGATTTGTCAGTCATTTGACCGATAATCGAATGGTACTTTACATAGGGAGATTTAATGCACTTCTCCATCGCCGGGAAAATGGGCGAGTTCGCCGAGAGCGAATCGACGCTGGTGCTATGCGAATAAATAAACGACGTTGTGCTTATATCATTGTTACGAATCGACATCAGTTCTTTAAATGTATCTTTCATATCTGTAGTTCTGGCAATAAACGCCTTGCCCAGCGACCGGGTGGTGAGGTTCGCCATCGAACTGCCGCGCTGAGGAACTGCGATAAAAATCACCCGATGGATCGACGTATTGTACGTAAACTTGAACCAGCTTTTGAGTTTCGCTTTGAGTTCCGGCGAGCCGTTGAGGTTGTCGATGGAATCTTTGCTGACCAGATTCCACAGATGATCGCCGCTGTCGATGGTCTGCATTCTCGAAACCAGCCCGCCCATCGAATGTCCGATGAGAACAATCTGGTCGAAAACCGGATTGGAATGAGTCGGGTCAAGCGTCTGACGGATTTCCTCCAGGTCCGCTCTGAATTGCGCCGCCGACACCCAGAACGGCTGCCCGTTGGGATACAGGTAGAACCAGAACTGATATCGGTCGCGGATTTCCGGAATGATTCTCAGCGTATTGAACATGTCCAGCCATGTAACCTGTGACGACGCCAAGCCGTGAACCATAATAACGGGAATCTTGTTCGGGTCGTACTTCTGAGTCATGTAAAAGCCCTTGACCGTTCGGCTTGACCCGGGAATGACGTCCAGAAGCTTGTCTGGCGTAAGCAGACCGACAGCCCCGACGTCGTCCGTATGCATTTTATCCATCGACGCAACCAGGGCCGTCGTCCAGTCGCTTTCCAGAGGAACCTTTTTATCCTGGATTTCGATTGAAGATTCTTCCACCGGGTCGTAAAACTCGATTGACAAGTGCGTTTCCGATTCCGAGCCGTCCAGCAACGAGTCCCCTTCGTTGTCGAACGCGTCCATGTTCGGACGAATCAGCGCCGTCGCCACCGAGAACTGCCGAACAGGCGTGTATTTGCTTGCCGGACTGTTTTCGTCGTACCGGTTGAGAATCATCATCGGCGCGCCCAGCCCATGCTGACGATACCGGTTTACCGTCCCGTTGAGGTCGAAGTCGGCGGCAAACTGAATGTCGCTGACGTCCTCCGGCTTCAGGTCATGGGTTTTGATTTTCATCTCGATATTGAGCGCTTCTTCTCCCCCGTTGAGAACGTATTGCATTTCCGGCTGATACGGCAGCGAGTGCTTTGTCTGCGCCTGATCCTGAAGCTGAAGCTGAATCAAACGAAGAATTCTGTCTGCCGACGCGTTGTACAGAATGCACATGTTGTGGAAGTCCGGCGAATAGGCGTTTCGCGCTGTTTCAAATCGGGCTTCAAACAAAAACCGGTACGTGTACACAAGACACTGCACATACAGACGCATTGCCTGGGGATACTTCCGTTCCAGCTCGAGCTTTCGCCCTTCTTTGAAACACAGTTCCGATACGGTAAAAAGCAGCTGCGATTCTGTCGAGGACTGAACGAACGGCTCGATTTCGTCGATAACCTGCTGGCGGTTGGTTCTGACTTTTTTCGCCCAGTCGCACGTTCGGAGAATGGTCATGGTTCGATCGCTGAGGATGTCGTCTGTAAGCGACAACTCCCGGGTCGATTCCGCCTGCATCAGCGCGGACTGATTCTTTTCCCGAAGCAGAGACTGCGGACCGATACACCCAACGACGCCGAACGCTGTCAGCGCCAAAATCAGCGCGAGCGTTATCGAAAGTCGGCAGGACGGAAAACGATATGCCATGTTAAATTTCTATATAATATATAGTACCGCGACGTACTTTAGCAATTTTTGGCAGATAACGCAAGAGGAAAAAAGAAGGCAGTAGGCAAGAGGCAGTAGGCAGTAGGGAAAAGCGACTTAGGCGAGCCACGAGTGTTAACCCGTGGGTGTGAGCGAAACGAGCGCAGTTACGCTTAGGCGCAGCCGGGGTCCGTAAGCCCCCGGAAAAAATCTCACGCGGAGGCGCGGAGCTGCGGAGGATATTCGCGAAGTTTTATAAATTTCTTTGCGAGCTTTGCGTACTTTGCGGCTTAAAAATTGGCGAGCTATCGCTCGCTTGAAAAAACTTTCGGTCGCCAGCAAGCTGGCTCCCTTTTAGTGAAGTTTTTTCAAGGGAATAATAACGAGGTTTAATTCGAAAAAATATGAGGGGAAAACCTTTTTTGAAAAAAAGGTTCTTCCCCTCAAACTCCCCTTTCCAAAAAACTTTAGTAAGGGGAGAAATATCAGTAAGAAGCAAAATTAACCAATCGGCGAAAATCCGTTTAATCCGTCAAATCCGTGTCCGGACTGACCCGCACTCAACGCTCAGAAGTCTAACGGCTTAATCCAGGCGTCTTTGAGAACGTCGATCGATTCGCTGAACAGTTGGATGTCGCCGGCGGAGACGGTCATGTACTTCTCTTCTGAAACGACGCCGATCGGGTCGCAAGGCATGTCGCCGAAGATCGCCTGAACTTTCGCGACGTTTTCCGGGGCAACTTCCAGCAGGAATCGCGTGTTGGATTCGCTGAACAGTTTCGCCGTCGCGTTGTCCAGGATGTTGGCTTCGCATGCGAGAACGTCAATGTCGAGGTCAACGCCCCAGCCGCCGGCAAACGCCATTTCGGCAGCGGCGACAGCCAAGCCGCCTTCGGACAGGTCGTGACACGCGCGAACCAGCCCGGCGTCGATGGCGGCGTGAACCGCGTGGAAAATCAGACCCGCTTCGTTGACGTCCACCTTCGGGACGCGTCCGCCGGTTAAGCCGTTCACCAGATTGTAATGGCTTCCGCCCAGCTCGTTGTTCGTCCAGCCAGCCAGCATAACGACGTTCCCCGGCTTCTTCAAGTCCATTGTAACGCACTTGCGGACGTCTTCAACCTGTCCCATGGCGGAAATGAGCAGAGACGGCGGGATGGAAATCGGTTCCTGACCGGCGGGACGGAACTCGTTGTTGAGCGAGTCCTTGCCGGAAACGAACGGCGTTCCGAGTTCCAGCGCCATATCGTGACAAGCCAGCGCGGCGCGAACCAGAGATCCGAGCGTTTCCGGACGGTCGGTGTTGCCCCAGCAGAAGTTGTCCAGAATGGCGATTTTATCCGGGTCGGCGCCGACGGCAACAGCGTTGCGAATTGCTTCGTCAATGGCGGACGCCGCCATCCATTTCGGGTCGAGGTCGCCGTAGTACGGGTTCATGCCGCAGGACATGACAACGCCCTGCATGGTTTCCTGACGCGGTCTGACAACCGCAGCGTCGCCGGGTCCGTCGTCGTTAACGCCAACCAGCGGTTTAATAACCGAGCCGCCCTGAACTTCGTGGTCGTATTGACGAACGACCCATTGTTTTGAGGCGACGTTGTAGCTGGAAAGAATCGCTTTGAGCGATTCGAGCAGGTTGTATTTCGGCTCACCGGAGAGTTCTTCCGATTCTTCAACCGGCGTGTAGACGGCTTCGCGGATTACCGGCGGGCGGCCGTCGTGCATGAACGCCATCGGCAGGTCGCAGACGACCGTATCGTTGTATTTGAGCGTCAGTCTGCCGGTCGGTTCAAAGCGACCCAGACAAACCGCTTCGACGTCTTCCGATTCGCACAGGGCTTTCATTTCCGGCCATTTGTCTTCCGGAACGGAGAAGACCATTCTTTCCTGCGCTTCGGAAATCCACATTTCTGTATAGGAAAGCCCTTCGTACTTGACGGGAATGGCGTTGAGGTTGACCGTCGCGCCGATCTCTTCGCCCATCTCGCCAACGGCGGACGAGAACCCGCCGGCGCCGCAGTCTGTAACAGCAGTGTACAAGCCTCTGTCACGCGCTTCGAGCATGACGTCCAAAACCATCTTTTCTGTGACAGCGTTTCCAATTTGAACCGCGCCGCCGGAAAGGGTTTCCGACTCGTGCGTCAGTTCCGCCGAGGAGAACGTTGCGCCGTGAATGCCGTCTCGCCCGGTGCGTCCGCCGACTGCAATAATCAAATCGTTGGGCATGGGCTGCTTGAACGAGCCGTTCACCGGAATCAAACCAACGTTCCCAGCGTAGACGAGCGGGTTGCCGAGGTATCGTTTGTCAAAATAGACGGCTCCGTTAACGGTCGGGATTCCCATTCGGTTGCCGTAATCGCGAACTCCGGAAACGACGCCGCGAATAACGCGTTTGGGGTGAAGAACGCCCTCGGGAATGTCTTCCAGAGGCGTCTCCGGCGGAGCGAAACAGAAGACGTCGGTCGAGCAGACCGGCTTGGCGCCCATGCCGGTGCCCATCGGGTCTCGAATAACGCCGCCCAATCCGGTGTTGGCGCCGCCGTAGGGTTCCAGAGCCGACGGGTGGTTGTGCGTCTCCACCTTGAAGCAGATGTTATACTGGTCGTCAAACTTGACCACGCCGGCGTTGTCTTTGAAAACTGAAACGCACCAGTCGTTGTCGCCCAATCGTTTGCGAATTTCCACCGTTGACTGGAAAATCGTCTCTTTGAGCATGTTGTTAAACGTCATTTCGACCTGATCGTCTTTGTAATGAATTCGCCCAGCCAGCGTCTTGTGCGAGCAGTGTTCAGACCACGTTTGAGCAATCGTTTCCAGCTCGACGTCGGTCGGGTCGCGATCAAGCTTTTCGAAGAACGCTTTAATGGTCTGCATTTCCGTCAGGGAGAGGAACAGCTGACCCTTTTTCGACAGCGTCGTCAGCTCTTCGTCCGACATGGTTCGAATCGGAACGGTAATCAGTTTGAACTGGTACGGACTGCCGACGTCCAGCGTTTTGAACGGCAGAGCGCCGAAAATCGTCTGCTCTACGGAATCGTTAGCCAGAACCTTTTCCGCCATCGTTTTGAGCTGGTCGTCTGTGGCGTTGTCAAACCAGAACTTTTTGAACGTTCTAACCGCCTTGACCGGGATTTTGAAGTCGTCCTGAATGGCTTTCAGAGCGCTTTGCGCGACCGGGTCCATCACGCCGGGTTTGGGGAGAACGTACAAGGACTTCCAGCTTGCCAGAGCCGGGTCAGTCTGGGACGTCCCGTCTGTCAGGTTGGAAATGACGCCGTTTTCAACGACCGCGTCGAAGATGAGGTTGTCGGCGATGCGTTCAATTTGCTCGGCGGAGACGTCTCCTTCGACCAGAAAACCGCGCGCAGAGGCGACGTTGGTTTGAATATTAAGACCCACAGCGGCGATATCCGCTTTGACTTCTTCCGCTTGCGTGTCAGCAAACGGCTTTTTCGGCGTAATGGTAATTTCCCAGAGCATTTTATTCGTTAGGAGTTTAAGTGTAAATCAGTTGCGAGAAACGAGTAACGAGTAGCGAGAAAACGCAAGCGCTTCACAAATTCCTCTCGCAACTCGCAACTTGCAACTCGCAACTCCATATATATTATTCCAGAAAATCGCCTTTTTACAAGGGGAGGGAGCGGGAGAATTAATTTGGAGTTTCTGTAATGAAGTCAAGTAGGTGAATAAGAAAATTTTTGAATAAAAATCAAAAAATTTCTAACGTGTTTTGGCTTGTTGAACTAAGCATATAGCATATTATCCCTGGTCGGCGAATTGGAAGCTGTTAA
>JAFZAL010000132.1 GCA_017557195.1 Thermoguttaceae bacterium
ACGTACTGCGGGTCCAAAACGCGGGAGTTGGACGCCAGCGGGTCAACGGCGGGATAAATGCCTTTTCCAGAAATGGCTCGTTCCAGATAAATGAACGCGTCCAACTGTCCGAACGCCGTAGCCGGAGCCGGGTCAGTCGGGTCGTCAGCAGGAACGTAAACCGCCTGAACGGACGTAATAGCGCCGCGGTCGGTTGACGTAATTCGTTCCTGAAGAGCGCCCATTTCAGACGCCAGCGTCGGCTGATAACCTACAGCAGACGGCATACGTCCCAACAGAGCGGAAACTTCTGAACCAGCCTGAGAGAAACGGAAGATGTTGTCGATGAACAACAAAACGTCTGTTCCGGTGGCGTCGCGGAAATATTCCGCCATTGTCAGCGCGGACAACGCAACTCGAAGACGGCTTCCTGGCGGTTCGTTCATCTGACCGAAGACCATGGTCGTTTGGTCAATAACGCTGCGGCCGGTGTCGCCGATCTTGGCTTCCTGCATTTCCAGCCAAAGGTCGTTTCCTTCACGGGTTCGTTCTCCAACGCCGGCGAAAACGGAGAATCCGCCATGAGCTGACGCGATACGAGCGATAAGTTCCTGAAGAATAACCGTCTTTCCCAAACCGGCGCCGCCGAACAAACCAGCTTTACCGCCTCGGACGAACGGGGTAAGAAGGTCAATAACCTTAATACCAGTTTCAAAAATTTCCGTCTTGGTGGAAATGTTAGCCAAAGCGGGAGCGTCGCGGTGAATCGGACGGTATTCTTTAGCAACGACCGGACCGCGCTTGTCTACCGGTTCTCCCAGCAGGTTGAACACGCGTCCCAGGGTTTCTTTTCCAACCGGGACAGAGACCGGCGCGCCGGTGTCGACGCATTTCATACCGCGCTGAAGACCGTCGGTTGTACCGAGGGCAACGCAGCGAACGCGGCCGCCGCCAAGGTGCTGCTGAATTTCGCCGGTCAGGTTGATTTCAACGCCGCGTTCGTTCGAATTGATTTTAACGGCGTTGTAAATCGCCGGCAGTTTGTCTTCCGGGAATTCTACGTCAAACGTAGACCCGATTACCTGCGTGATGAGACCAATATTTTCTGCGGACATATTAAGGTAATTGGTTAAAACAGTGTTAAAATTTTATGTTATGCCAGGGTGAAATCCGAGGTGTAACACTTTGGATTTCACCGCTCAGCCCGGTATGTTTTTTCTATTTGAGCGCTTCGACGCCGCCGATCAGTTCGGTAAGCTCGCCGGTAATCTGACCCTGTCGCGCGCGGTTGTACGCCTGTGACAGCATTTTGATCATCTGGTCTGCGTTTTCCGTTGCGGACTTCATGGCGACCATTCGCGCTATCTGCTCGCTGACTGCGGAGTCCAGGAAGCACTTGAACAGCTTCATCTTGAACGACGCGGGAACGACTTCTTCCAAAATGCTTTTTGCCGAGGGCAAAAATTCGTAGTCGTGAGCCGTGGACGTTTCCGTTTCGCCGCTGGCAAGTTCCGTCAGCGGAAGAAGCGTTTCTACAACAGCCGTCTGCTTGGAAACCGAAACGAACTTTGTATAAACAACGTCCAGACGATCCAGCTTGCCTGCCTGATACAAGTCCAAATACTTGTCAGCAATCTTTTCGACTTCTATATAAGCGGGCTTGTCTTCAAATTTCAAAAACGATTCCGCAACGGGAATTTGACGAAATTTGAAGCCGGAAACGCCTCGCTTGCCAGAGCAGTCTACCGTGAGATTGAGACCAGCTTGAGTCAGTTCCTTGTATCGAGCGGCGGCTAAACGCAAAACAGCTCCGTTGAATCCGCCGCACATGCCGCGGTTGGAAGTCAACGTCAAAATTACAACGTTTTCAGTATTCTCGTGCTTTTGCAGCAGCGGATGCTGAACTTCCAAACCAGCGCGAGCCAGCTGACCAACCATGGCGGTGAGTCGATTTGTATACGCCGTAGCGGAGACTGCGCGGTCCATGGCTTTGCGGTACGTCGCCGTCGAGATTAACTCCATTGTATGGGTAATCTTGCGCGTACTCTGAATGGACTTGCGCCGTCTGTCTAATGCTCTTGCTTTTGCCATATTAAATTACGTAATAGTTAAATTGCCTGTCGGACGCTGTCAGCTATGTGACGTTTTTAGTTTATCCCAAAGCTGACAGCCAAACAAACTCTTTATTAGTACTGCTCGACGAACTTGTCGATAATCGCCTTGAGAGCAGCTTCCGTTTCGGAATCCATCTTCTTGTTGGCGGTTAAGCCGTCCCAGAAATCCTGATGATAGGTGTGGACGAACGAAAGCAGTTTTTCTTCAAAGTCGTGAACCTTGCTCACTTCCAGTTTGTCGACGTAACCTCGGGTTACAGCGTAAATACTGATAACCTGATCTGTTACATGCATCGGACGGCAAAGCCCCTGCTTGAGCAGTTCGTTGATTCGATAACCTCTGTCCAGACGCTGCTGAGTCGCCGGGTCAAGGTCGGTTCCCAACTGAGCGAACGCTTCCAGTTCGGCGAACGCCGCCAAGTCCAAACGCATACCGCCGGCAACCTTTTTCATACAGGCAACCTGAGCGTTGCCGCCGACTCGAGAAACCGAAATACCGGGGTTCATAGCGGGTCGCTGACCGCGGAAGAACAAGTCCGGCTGAAGGTAAATCTGACCGTCGGTAATGGAAATGACGTTGGTCGGAATGTACGCGGAAACTTCGCCTTCCAGAGTTTCGATGATCGGCAGAGCCGTCAAAGAACCGCCGCCGAGGTCGTTGGACAGTTTGGCGGATCGTTCCAACAAACGGCTGTGACAGTAGAAGACGTCGCCCGGGTAAGCTTCACGTCCTGGCGGACGGCGCATAAGCAAAGACAACTGACGATACGCAACCGCCTGTTTGCTCAAGTCGTCGTAAACGCACAAGGTGTGTTCGCCCTTGTACATGAAGTATTCTGCCATGGCGCAGCCGGCGTACGGAGCAATGTACTGCAAAGGAGCCGGAGACGACGCGCCGGCAACGACGACCGTCGTGTATTCCATCGCGCCTTCGCGAGTAAGCGTGTCAATAAGGTTGGCGACTGTTGAGTCTTTCTGACCGATGGCAACGTAGAAGCACTTGACGCCCGTCGATTTCTGATTGATAATCGTATCAATGCAGATGGCGGTTTTACCGGTTTTACGGTCGCCAATGATCAATTCACGCTGACCGCGTCCGATCGGGGTCATGGCGTCAATCGCTTTGATGCCAGTCTGGAGTGGTTCCTTAACCGGCTGACGGTCTGCAATGCCCGGCGCGGTTGTTTCAACCGGCCGTCGTTCCGTCGTTATGATTGGACCTTTTCCGTCCAGAGGATTTCCCAACGGGTCAATAACGCGCCCTAAAATTGCATCGCCAACCGGAACGGAAAGCAGACGTCCCGTCGTGCGGACTTCGTCCCCTTCGTTGATTTTCAGGTAGTCGCCCAGAATAATAACGCCGACGCTGTTTTCTTCCAGGTTAAACGCCAATCCGGTTACGCCGCAGTCAAACTCCAGCATTTCGCCCGCCATTACGTCGGACAAGCCGTAGACCTGAGCAATACCATCGCCTACTTCCAGCACCCGACCGACTTGGCGAACGTCGATTCGGCTTTCAAATTGCTTGATTTCCTGCTGAATTACTGAAGCGATTTCGTCCGCTTTAAATTTCATATCAGCTCCAAAAAATGTCTAAGTAAAATTAAACGTTATAATAAACAGACTGAATGCGTTCAATCCGCCTAAAATTTACCTGTGATTCGTTCCCGCAATTTCTTCAGCTGCGTGGCGACGGAACCATCGTAAACCGTATCGCCGACGCGAACAACGACGCCGCCAATTAAAGACGGGTCTACCTTGCGCTGAATAATCGGGTTTCCGCCAATCTGCGCGATGAGCGACTGACCAATCTTTTCCGCTTCCTGATCTGTAATCTCAACCGCCGTTGTAATCGTAATCGGAAGACGCTGAATCATCTTTTCGTACTGCAGGTACATTTGACGGTACATGGCGCGCAGGCAATCCATGCGTTCGTGTTTGGCAACGACCTTGAGGAAGTTGAGAAACATCGGGGAACCGCTTGTAACAGTGCGATTGATAATGTCAAGTTTGTCTTCGGTGGAAATCAGTCTGCTGGACAGGATTTCCTCGAATTTGGGATTGGCGTCAAAATACGCCGTCAGGAAGGAATCGAACTCTTCGACCGCCTGACCGACCAATTCGGGATTGTTGTCCAACGCGCCGATAAACGATTGCGCGTAGACCTGTCCGATTTGATCAGCGGATACGTCCGGATTGGTTTCCGCAGCGTATCGAGCGTCAATGGCTTGAGTATCTAACATGGTTGATTTCTCCCGTTAGAGCGTT
Source organism: Thermoguttaceae bacterium (assembly GCA_017557195.1). GTDB lineage: Bacteria > Planctomycetota > Planctomycetia > Pirellulales > Thermoguttaceae > RUG11551. The sequence continues at coordinate 4,362 of JAFZAL010000132.1, forward strand.
TGTTTTGAAAAATTCTCAACTGCTTCGTTGATTAAATCAGCGTGAGCCGCTTTGTCCAAATTTTTCTGACAGATTTTGCCAGCCAGATCGAAAGCTAATTCGGTAGCTTTGTTTGCCAGTTCCTGCATAGCTTCTTTTTTAGCCAGTTCGATTTCCGCTTGCGCCTTTTGAGTTATAGCCACAGCTTTTGCATCAGCTTCGTTTTTAGCTTCCTGCTCGTACTTTTGAGCAGACTGTCTTGCGCTGTCAAGCATGGTGTCAACTTCGGCTTTGGCGTCCGCAAGCTGAGCTTTGTATTCTGCCAGAGTTAACTGAGCGTCCTCGTTCAACTTTTTCGCTTGATCAATCTGATCGGCAATGCCCTGTTCGCGTTTATCCAGTCCTTCAACAATCGGCTTCCAGGCGAACTTGCCTAAAACCAAAAGCGTGATAATGAACACAACAGCAGTCCAGAAAGCAATGTCTTTCGAAAGAGCCAAGGGGTTGACTGATCCGCCTTCTTCTGCAAGGCAGACAGCGTCTGTCAACAACACAGATCCAGCAGCAACAGCCAAGCTCAATATGGTTCGAAACTTCATAATTACACCGAATAGGGGCAGGGTTAATGAAATACCGTAATTGTGTTTGTCAAACGACAGACGGTTAGAATTTTAGCGTTCAGCCGGGACTCTAACCGCCAGCCGTTGTTTTTAATCTCAGGCGGAAAGGCCGAGGAAGCAAACGATCAAAGCGAAGAACGTAACGCCTTCGATAAGAGCGGCGGAAATAATCATCTGAGTCATGATGGCTCCACCAGCTTCCGGCTGACGGGAAGTGCCTTCAACAGCCTTGGAACCGATCGTTCCAATGCCCCAGCCAGCGCCGAGGATAATGATGCCAGCGCCGAGAGCGCAGCCAAAAATCTTAAAGCCATTATTGGCAGCCGGAGCGGTAACAGCGGCTTCATCCGCAGCAACAGCGGGCTGATCAGCCGGAGCAGCGGGTTCTTCAGCAAACGCCGGAACGCAAATGGCGAAAACAACCAGTAACAGAGCAAAAAGTTTTGCAAAATTGGACACGATAAAATCTCCTGTGTTCTTTTGAGTCAGAATACCGAGTTCGACGACTGTCGAGCGAATATTCCAACTAACGGATAATGTAAATTATAAATTCGATTCGTGGCGACGGCTGTTAGATGAGCAAGGCGAGTTTTCTCTGCGGAAGCCGAATCAATCGGCGGCTCATGCGGCGCTCTTAAAATCGATACTACTCTAAATGGGTTAGTGTCCCTTCATCGCCGAGCCGATAAACAGGGCGGAAAGGAACGTGAAAATGTACGCCTGCAAAAACGCGACGAAAAGTTCAAGCAGGTTCAAGCAGACGCAGCCTAAAACGCTGGCGGGCATAACGCCGTACCAAATCGCGCTTCCAGCGGTCATGAAAATAAATCCTAATATAACCGCCAAGACAAGGTGTCCGGCGAACATGTTCGCCAAAAGACGAACGCTCAATACGAAGTGTTTAATCAGCAAGCTGATGAATTCAAGCAGCCAAAGCATGGGGACAAGGACGATTTTCAAAGTCCAGTGAATGTCCATGTGGGGGCAAAGGCCGACCCAGTATTTGATAACGCCTTTTTGTTTCATACCGGCGAAGTTGACGACCACGAACGTGGAAATCGCCAGAATGATGGTGGTTGCCCACGCGCCTGTCGCGCTGCCCAGCCACGGGACAAGACCCAGCAGGTTGCAGAACAGAATAAAGAAGAACGTCGTCAGAAGAAACGGCAAATATTCTTTTGTGTGTTCTTTGCCAATGTTGGGAAGAGCGATGTTGTCTCGAACGAACACAACCATCGCTTCCATAAGATTGGCGAAACGTCCTTTGACAGGCTCTCCAGTGCGAATCTTTCGAGCCAAAGGAATGAAGATCAAACAGCAAAGAAGAAATGCGACAACTTCGAGCCACATGTACTTGGTTCCAAAGTGAATGCTTGTTCCCAATACGGACTGCAGGCAATCTGGAACCGGGATGTCAAAGGATGGCAAGTGGATTTCAGTACCGAACGGGAGTTCCAGTACATTTGAGTCTTGAACGTGTTCTGTTGCGTTATATTCAGCGCTCATTTTTTGTATCCGTTGTGTTATTTGTTTTTAACTCGCGCAGAACCAGAGCCTTTTCCAGAGCAAGACAAACAGGGAAAAACGCGAGGAAGTATTTCATTATTATAATCAAATCTCCAGAATTTTCCAGTAGGTTTGAAGAAAATTTTATGTAAATTACCAAAATAAGTGGAATAAACAGCTCGACAGCCAGTCCGCCCATGATCCAGGGGTAGGCTTTTAGGGGTTCCAGACCGACTGCGCGCAGACCCAAAAGCAAAGCCGCGAACGACGTCGCAACAATAATCAGCGACCCCATTAAAAAGGGTCGACTGAAGTGCATTTGGTCGACAACGCATAATATTATCGTCCAAAATATGGCTACGACAACGGCAAATACGGTTATGGATTTTCCCATTATTAGGCGAGCCGGGGTGCGTAAGCCCCCGGAAAAGACGAACTTGATATTGGGTTCAAACAAATGGGTTCGCCTTCGGCGAACTGCGTAACTCCGCCCGACAAGGTCGGTTCCTGACAGGAAGTGGGTAACGCCAAAATCGGCTTTTTCGGAGACAAAACCTTGTCCTTCTGCCCGTGTGGCGTCGCACCGTTGGTCGCTTCGTTACCGCCTTTCATCATCTTTTGACTCATGCTCCTTCCCAGCCTCTTTGGCGATTTGCAGGATTCGATGGAACATGGCAAACATGCCGAATACGCCGAAAACGAGCAAAAGCCAGGGGCTTGTGGAAAAGTATTTGTCCAGGAAGTACCCAATCACCAGAAAAATAACGAATTCCAGCGTCGCGGAAATGATGTTGTGCGACCAGTACAACCCCGTTGCCAACGCAGAGCTGATTGTTTCGTCTTCGTTCTTTTCCTGTTTTGAGTTCATAACTTATCCTCTAATAAGTATTAATTTATCCAATTATTTTATTATGTCAATAGGAGAAGGAGAAAAATTTTCGTTTTTTGGTCTGCAGGGGATTTGACGAATAAAATATATATTGTATAATGAGGAACGACTTGTAAGCGATTACAGAGCGAGCTTGAGAGCGGATTTGTCGCCCCCTGCGGCGAAATTCCCGGCGCTCAATTCTCGACTCTTGTTTCTAACCTGTATTCCTTATATATTATTTATGGACTTGCAAGACATTTACACAGCTATTGTCGAAGGCGAAGACGACGACGCGGAAGAATACGTTCAGGAAGCGATCGACGAGGGCGTTGCTCCCGGGGAGATTATCAATAAATATATGATCCCCGCGATGGACGAAGTCGGGCGTCTGTTTGAAGAGGAAGAGTATTTCGTTCCGGAACTGCTCATGTCCGCCAACGCGATGAAAGCGGCGCTGTCTATCGTTCAGCCGCTGCTGAAGCAGTCGGGCGGCGAGCCGGTCGGGTACGTTGTAATCGGAACCGTCAAGGGCGACCTGCACGACATCGGCAAAAATCTGGTCGCGTCTTTGATGGAAGGCGGCGGGTTTGAAGTCAACGACCTCGGCGTCGACGTCGCCCCGGAACGCTTTGTCGAAGAAGCCAAAAAGCACGATAAAACCGTCGTCTGTCTGTCGGCGCTTTTAACGACAACCATGCCGCAGATGAAAGCGACTATAGAAGCTCTTAAAGAAGCGGGACTTCGAGACAAAACAATCGTCATGGTTGGCGGCGCGCCCGTTACCCAGCAATTCGCAGACGAAATCGGCGCCGACGCCTATACGCTCAACGCCTCTTCCGCCGTCCAGAAAGCCAAAGAGCTGGTAGCAAAATAAGGCGAGCCGGGGCGCGTAAGCCCCCGGACGGCGAGGCGCCGCTCCCAAACCGCGCTACCGCGCGAATCGTATTATAACCGCTCCCGTTGGTCGCTTTTGTTATTTGGCAAATTGGTTTTGTCGATTGATAGGCGAGCCGGGGTGCGTTAGCCCCCGGTAAAAACGGCGCATTCGCGCCGTTAAATATTATTTATCACAATAAATCCTTCATTCCCTTTCCCCTCTATGCAACCCGTTTGGTATTCCGACTTTGACCGATTATGGTTTTTAACGTGGACGACGTACGCTCAATGGCTGCCGGGTTCAGAAATGGGGTTTGTATCCAATAAATTTG
>JAFZAL010000133.1 GCA_017557195.1 Thermoguttaceae bacterium
CCCGCGCCTCCAACGGAGGCGCGGGAGGAAAAGCGTATTCTTCGATATTCTATTTATTCATCTTCTCCCTCCGGCGGTTGAAACCGCCGGTTATAGGAATATCGTCCCTTCGGGACTTTAGCGGACTATCGTCCGCTGTCGCTGCCGCGACGTTTCGTATCTCATTTGGACAAATCTTCTACGCGCAGGAAAAAATTGCGCTCCCTGCCGTTTTCAAAGTTCAGGTTCAAACAACTCTCAAAAATATTTGATTATTAATCGAAACTATTGTTCCTCTTCGATGCTTTTCATCATTTCGTCTACAAACATATTGTAGAACTCCAGCATGGTTTCTTCTGTAATCGTGTTGAGGTCGTATCGACAGGAAATAAACGCCTCGCCCTGGCGCTGCATGACGCCGACAGAAATGGGCGTGTGAGGACGGGTTGGCGGCGCGCCCAACATTCTAAACAGCTGAAGCGGGTACTGGTCGTGATCGATGCGGACGTCGTCGTTTGTGCGATAATCTTCCTGCTGGCTGCTTTTACAAATGTTTCCAACCGTTGAAAGAATGACGGAACAGTGACATTGTTTATCAGACGTCATCAGGGACATAACTCCGGGAATCTTGTGAAAAATTTTAATAACTTTGTTAAACGTTGAGCCGGAATTGTATTTTTTACATTTTGCAATATTATTCTGAATTGACTGAAGAAATGGTTCTGAACGATCGCAGTCAACGGGTCTTTTGTCATTGAAAATATACCCAACGATATTGGCGCATGGGATTGTACGATGGAAATCCGTACGAATATTAATCGGAACCAGCATTCGAAACCATCTGTTTTGTCGTTCGACAGATTTGTCGTCAACAGGATATTTTTCGATCCATTTACGGAGCGTGATATACATATCGCGCATCATGAGCGTATTGACGCTTGCTCCAAGGGATTTTGCCTTCGCTTTGTATTTCAAAAAGAAATCTTGTCCAAAACGCCGCCAGTACATCGGGTATGTAGAGGAGAGATTTGATTTATCGATTTTTTCTTCTTTGAGCATAGGCAAAACGCGATGAGCAAAGAACTGTTCTATCCCATGATAAATGTCATAGACTTTTGTGGAGAATGACATTTTTTCTTTGGGGACGAAATGAAGTTCTTCGCGGCGCGGGAACAGATCGACGTCAGGACGAAAATTCAGCGTTGACGTCTCTGTAATACCGTGAAGAAGCAAGTCGTATTCTTTCATCCAGTCGTCAAAAAACTGATTAACGCCAATTCCGTCTCCGACGGCGTGATGAATATAGATTTCAATGGCAACGCCGTCGCGATATTCTCGAACAATAATCTGGACGCAGCGTTCCTCCGGATTCAAAGTAACCATGTATCGGGTTCCTTCGCTTTCCTCAATGGATTTCTCTGACGTTTCAAACGTGAGAGGAGCCTGATGTTGATCGTCCACGTCCCAAAAGAAATTTCTTCCCTTTTTGACGAGAACAGCTCTGAAGAGCGGTTCGAATTTCACGACTCGGTTATAGGCTTCGATAAGAAGATCGCGATTGATTTTCCCTCTGAACGCGTATTCCATGAGAATAGTCATCTCGTATCCGGGATGGCTGTCCTGAACCATGTACTTCTCAAATGCGGTTAAAGGCAGTAACGACATAGAATTATAACTAGATTATTTGTTAATAATACCTGAATGTGAAAACTACTGAAATATATTATATTATAACACATAATCCCAAATAATTGCGAACTATCCCAAAATAATTAAAATTTGAGCCAAAATTAACGGAAAATGTCGGGAAAATCCAAGCTGGTAACAGTCATAACGATTATCTGGATTGTAGCAAAGCGACAATAGATAATGTCAAAAAAAAACAATAAACTCCATTGACAATTTGGATAATTGTGGTAAAATAAATAATAAGGGAATTTCGCGTTATTGTTTAATTTCGATCATTTTTTAGATTGAGGGATAATTGTATATAACTGAATATTCCGAATAGAGCGACTATATATATAATCTTTGAAGACATTTTAAAAAGATGTCGATGTTTCAAAGCAACTTAAGAATGAATTATCCGACTGAACCACTGGCGATAATTGGAGCGCATTGTTGCGCGCCTGGAGCTTTTTCACCTGAAGAGTTCTGGCAGAACCTTTCTCAAGGAAAGGTTTCGGTCGCTAATATATCAGAAGCGCGTTATCCGTTCAGCATCTATAAGTCAGAAAAAAGCGGGGTCTGGGGTAAGAGCAATAACAATCTTTGCAGCGTAGTCGATCTTCCTCTGTTCAACAGTCAGTACAAGCCCGCGTTTTTAAAAGAGCTTATTGCGGGAGGCGTCGCTTCAGAAGACATTCCAGACGAAACTGGCATGGCGCTGGCGTCATTTACAGCGTATAACGCGATTAAGAGCGCTGGACTCGACCCGTTTAATTTGCCTCAGGTTCCGTTTAGCGTATTCACTGGCATGGTTCGTCTTTCTGATGGGTTCACGAATTCTCTCGCTCGTCAGGCGGCGCCGATGTGGCTGCAAATTCTCGAGCAGTCGTCGGGGTTGTCAAAGGAAGAATTAAAATCTATCGCTCAGGATTTTGAAGACTATCTGAATAAAGAAGACGATACTCTTGAACCGTATTTCCATAAAACGGACAAAAAGTATTCGCATTTTATCTCGCGCAAAATCCAGAGTCTGTTCAAACTCAACGGACAGGGATTTACCTTTGACGACGCATGCTCCTCCTCGTTGGCTTCGCTGTATTTAGCTCAGCGGTTTTTCGCTCTTCATCCAGAGGGAATGGCGTTGTGCGGCGGCTATCATTTGATTTATCGAAGCAGCATTAATCTGTTTAGCCATAACAAGGCGGGGTCAGATATTGGATCTATGCCCTTTGACGAACGCGCCAACGGCTTGATTCAGGGCGAGGGCTGTTCGTATTTGCTGGTTCGACCGCTGTCGGCGGCGCTGAAAGCCGGGAACAAGATTTTGGGCGTTGTTCGTGGGGTTGGCGTTTCCTGCGACGGGAAAGGCAAGGGACACTGGGCTCCTTGCGTTGAGGGTCAGAATCTGGCGATTTCCCGAGCGTGGGCGTCGGCGAATTTGAGCGAATCGGACACGCCCGACTTGATCGAAGCTCATGCAACCAGCACGCGCCTGGGAGACGCTACGGAACTGGAAGCGGTCGATGCGTTTCTCAAACAGAACCGTATTACAAAGCCGGTTCCGATTACCAGCGTCAAAGCCAATATCGGTCATCTGCTTGAGGCTGCGGGCGCGACGAGCATTATAAAAGTACTCAAAGCGTTACGCAATCAGACGATTCTTCCGCAAACGTCTTTCCAGGAGCCGACGTCAAAATTTGACTGGAACAATTCTCCGTTATACGTTCAGCAGGAAGTCAAAAGCTGGGCTGTTTCAAAAGATAAGAAACGCCTGGCGATGGTCAACGCCTACGGGGTGGGCGGTTTGAACGCGTCCGTTGTTTTGGAAGGTCCGGAAACGGCAGAATCGACAAACAAAGAAACAGAACACGCTTCTGCGGCGCCGCAGGCGATTGCCGTGGTAGGAATCGGCTGCGTCGCGCCCGGCGCGTTTGATACAAATCAGTTCAGAAGAATCGTCAAGCAGGGCGAAAGCGTTATGACGGCTACGCCGGAAGACCGCGGCGACTTGTTACTGACCAAGTCTGATTTTGAAGAACTGTCTCAGCGCGGCGTCAAAGCGGGGTTTATCAACGATTATCAATATGACTGGAAGCGTCACAACATACCGCCCAAACAGATTCAATTTGGGCACGAACTGATTTACTGGTGTTTAGGCGCTGTTGATCAGGCGATTGACGACGCGGGATTGCCGAAGAATATCAAACAGTCCAACGCGCAGCCGGAACGCTGGGATCGATCCAGAACGGCTGTCGTTGCAGGAACCCGCTCTGGAACAGACTATTTGCATGTTGTTAATTCAGCCGGGATTCTTGCGGAATTTGAACATTCTGTTCATTCGTCTGTTGCAAAATCAGAAACGGATTCGGCTAAAGCGGACGACGTTGTCAAACAATTCCATAAAGCGTTTTCCGAAAAGTTCCATCTGGAAGAAGACGTTTCCGGCGGATTTACAATTAGCGTATACGGCTCCAAAATCGCTAAATCGTACGATATTACGGGTCCCATCTTTTCGCTCGACGGCGGACACAGCGCTTCGCTGACAGCGTTGGCGACGGCGTTCAATCTGCTACAGGACGCTCGAATTGACAACGTGATCTGCGTCAGCGGCGATCGTTCGCAGGGACCGGCGCTTCACGCCATGCTTCAGAATCAAGACGAATCAATCGTTCCCCCGGCTGAAGGCGCAGTCGCTTTTGTTCTCAAACGGGCGGAAGACGCTCTGAAGAATGGCGACAAGATTTACGCGGTTATTCCGAGTATTGAAACGGAATCGTCGGACGTTCATATTCTGGACGCGATTGACAATACATCTAAAACGACGATGCGTTCTTTTTCCTCAAAGGAGACAAACGATATCGATGAATCCTTAACCAAAACGTTTGGCGATTTCGGCCCGGCAAAAGGCATGATGGCTCTTGCCAACGTTTTGCTTGATATTCAAGAGAAAAAGCAGGTCGCTTCGGCGGCGTGGCAAATTCAACATAAAGACAGTGAAGGGATTACTATTACCATGGATATAGAAAATGTTGCGTCGTATCGGGAAAGAGGAGAGAAACGAGACGACAAGACAAGTAACGATAATCGGGCTGCTGCGACCGTTGTCGAAATTCGGGAGCCGAGCGCTGCTGCTCATGCGCCCGTCAGTCCGTTGCGAAAGCCCGGCGCCCGAGTTGCGTTTCTCTTTGCAGGGCAGGGCGCTCAATATCCCAACATGATGAGCGGCATGACTGAACTGCCCGGCGCTAAGGAAATTATTGAAGAACTTGACGATTTCCTGGCAACGGTCGGATTGCCGAATTTCAATACGGTTTTGCAGACGGAAGGGGCGAAACTGGGCAAAGACACGTTCAGAACGCAGTTGTCGCTGCTCATTGCTGACACGTTTATTTATCGTCTGTATTTATCTCAGGGCGTTCGTCCGGACGTTGTGATGGGACATTCCTACGGAGAATATCCCGCCATGGCGGCGGCGGGCGTATGGCAATTCCAGGCGGCGGCTCTGGCAACGGAAATGCGCTGTCTGGCAATTGAGGATGCGCTGGCTGAATTTACCGCCAAACGAACGAGAACGGCGATGCTGTCAACCAACGCGTCAGAAGACCAAATCATAGAAGGAATGGCGTCGATTCCAGACGCAGCGACAACGATTTTCGTTTCCAATCGCAACGCGCCCACTCAGACGATTATTGCCGGTACGTACGATTCCATTAAAAAGATGGAGTCGTATTTGCTTTCCTGCCAGCGTCTGGCGTTAATTCTGCCGGTGCCTGCCGCGTTCCATTCTCCGCTCATGACGGGCGTCTGCAAACCGTTTGCGGAGGCTCTCAAGCCGCTTACGTTTGATTTGCCGAACGGACTGCTTCTGAGTTCTGTTACAAGCGCGTTTGAGTCTGACCCGGACGTCTTCCGAAACAACCTGATTGAACAAATGACGAAGCCCGTCGATTTCATCACGATGATTCGCAAGGCGTATAACGTTGGCTGCCGTCATTTTGTTGAAGTTGGACCCAAAAAGATTCTCACGAACCTCGCAAAGCAGATTCTCTCAGACTGTACGGATGTTACATTCTACATTTCCGACAACAGCAAAGGCGGCGATCCGGAGAAGTTCCTGGACGTCTGCAATCAGCTTCGTAATATTCAGGACGTTCAAATCCCGGCAAAGAAGCTGGTTATCGAGACGCGAATCGAGAAAGAAGAATCCCGAATCGAGAGAAGAGACGCAGCCCCGATACAGACCACGCCGCAGTCTACGCTCCCGGCGTCGAGCTATTCAATCAGCGTTTGCCGTCAGTCCGGAACGCCCTACGAAATGGGGCTTCAGTACGGAAAACAGTACGTTGAGGAATTGCGCGCGATGGTTCGACGTTATGTCGATATTGTCGGTCACGCAACCGAAAAACTCCTGCCGCCTGCTCCCGCGATGGATAAGGAGTCGTTGACAACCCGATTCGGAGAAGACGGCTACGAAGAGATGCGCGGCATCGCCGACGGAGCGGGAATTCCGTTGGAAGCCCTTGTTCGTCACAACGTATGTCTCTTCCCGACGATGGACACGTCCGAACAGAGAAAGATTTCTAATACAGGAAAAACAATTCCTGCCAGTACAATAAAGATGGATTCTGACAGTACAATAAAAATGAGTTTTGAACCATTGGGACGCGTTGCCAGCGGCTGCGTTCAGTTTGCCGGTACAACCCCAAACGGCGCGTTTATTCACGGCTGCAATATCGATTTGCCGTTTAAGAGAATTGTGCCGGACAGCGTTCAGGTTCAAGTCCAGGTTCGTCAGCCCGCCAATCGGATTTCGCATTGTTTCGTTGGCGTTACAGGCATGCTGGGAACGATCGGCGGCATCAATTCCAAGGGCTTGTGCGTTACCAGCTGTACGATGCTGGATTACCCGACGCCATTCCAGGTCAAGCCGGAATCCATGGAACATTCGACGTTGATCGAACGGATCCTTTCTGAGTGTTCCAATATCGACCAGGCGTTGAAGATGATTTATCAAAACGGCGCAATTGGCGGCTGGACTATTGGCTTGACGGAAGGCGCGACCGGCGCGATTGCCCAGATTGAATACTGTGACAAAATGGTCGTACATCGAGACGCCATGGACTTCCTCGCGCAGGCAAACCATTCGCAGCTGCTGGTTAATGAACGACCAGAGCGCGGCGTTGAAGTTCCGGAACACTCCAAAATCCGGGAAGCGCGGCTGCGTCAGATTCTTACCAACGACGGCGCGGAATCGACGTTGGCTGTTGACGCTCTGACGGCGTTTGCCGCTTTGCGGGACGTTCAATTGCCCAATCAGAGTGAAAAGCCTCTGCCGGGCGCGTTCAGAACCATCAATATGCTTCATCGCATTGACAACGTCTGCTCATGGATGTTTAACCATACCGCACAAACGCTCATGGTTGCGTCTACGCCAGACGTTTACGTCTCTGAAGACGACAAGGCTCTTTGGAACGAGATTCCGATTCGAGACTTGCTGCCGGATTACGACTCTCGAGCGGAGAGCAAACCGCAGAGCGTTGTCAGCAAAGCCCCGGCTGTGGAAACGCCTGTTCAACCCAAAGTGGAAAAGGCAAAGTCGTTTACTGTTTCGGAAATCGCCCGATTTACTCCGACTCAGTTCTATGACAAAATCAAACAGGCGGCTGCCGATATTGAGAAGTCTGTAACAACCCGGTATATTGAATGTTTGGTTGAAGCCCCAACTTTACCTGAGGCGTCTGCGCTTGACGGCAGAACGCTGATTATCGGTTCTGAAAAGAACCCTGTCGCAATGGAACTGGTTCGACAGTTGAAGCCCGTTTCCAGCGACGTTGTCGTTTTCGACCTGTGCGACAACAACGGCGGAAAATCCGAGGAAACGATTGCTGCGGAAATCGACGCTCTGTGGAATCAAGCCCCGATTTACAACGTCTTTGTCGTTCCGAGCTGGGACGCTGAGACGTCGTACAAGTTTAAGCAGTCGGACTGGACGCAAATGGAAAATACGACGATTCTGCCGTTGTATTTGACGCTGCGCCAGATTTACCGCTGCGCCAACGCTCAGAAGGAAGTTGGAAAGCTTCGTCTGGCGGCGGGCGTCAGACTGGGCGGCGACGGCGGTTTTGCCGGCTATTCCGATCGCGTTGAAGGCGGCGCTATTGCCGGTCTTGTTCACAATCTTCACGTTGAAAACCTGGCGACGTTTGGTTCCAACACCTGTTTCAAGGCGGTGGACTTCTCGCTCAAGGCGGCGCCAGAATTCGTCGCGAAATCCCTTATCAAAGAACTGGCGCATTTTGAATCCCATACCGACGTCTGCTACCAGTCCGAAAAACGCTATATCCTGACGATGGCTCCGGAAGCCGTTCCGGCGTCTGCCGTCAAAGCCGCTCCCGTTTCCGACTCCGAGGAAGTCTGGCTTGTAACGGGCGGAGCGCGCGGCGTTACAGCAGAATTGGCGTACTATCTGGCGAAGAACCGCAAAGTCAAGCTGTACATTCTGGGGTCTTCTCCGCTTCCCAAGGTTGACCCGACGTGGCGAACGCTGGACGCTGACGGACTCAAACAGCTCAAGCAGAGCGTTGTTCGCGCCGCGTTGGCGGAAAAGAAAAAGCCGGCGGGTGAATGGTCGAAGGTGGAAAAGGCGCTGGAAATCGACAAGAACCTGCGACGTTTGGATGCGGCGAATATTCCGTGGACGTACATGGCGTGCGATTTGAGTTCGTACGAAAACGCCGCTCAAGCTGTCAAACAGATTCTCCGTCAGGAAGGACGCATTGCCGGCGTTCTTCACGGAGCCGGGTTTGAGAAGTCCGCGACGTTCTATAAGAAGGAAGAACGAAACGTTCGCATGACGGCTGACGTCAAAGTCGGGTCGCTGTGGTCGATTCTGGAAACGCTCGAAGGAAACCTGCCGGATTACATCGTCATGATGGGGTCGGCGGCTGGCCGCGTCGGCGGAAACGGTCAAACGGACTACGGCATGTCCAACTACCTTTGCTCCAAGATCCTCAACCGATTCGCTGCGCTGCATCCGCAATGCCGCGTCGTTACCGTCCATTGGAACGCATGGGACGAAGTCGGAATGTCTGTCAGACCGGAATCCCTTATCGCGTTCAAGGCGATTGGCATGGCGATGATGCCGGTTAAAGAAGGCTGCGATCATTTCTACAACGAGTTGGTTATCGACAAATACCAGCCGGAAATTACACCGCTGCCGTACAAACTGTATCAGGACGCATATTTGAACGAGACGATTCCAGAAACGCAGAACCGCTTGGAAGGCGGTAACGAAGCGAGCGAAGTGAGCGAAGTTACGCTTCAACAAAACGAAACCTTCGAACAGCCAGCAGCTGTTACAGATTACGTCTTCGGTTCCAACGCAGACGCCTACGAGCTTCGCAGCAAGCTTGGCGAATCGAAGCCGGCGGCGCCCGTCTTGATGGTTTGCCGTGACGAACAGCTGACGCGGTTGATGAACAAGGCGCAGATTGAATATCGTCAGAAGACGGTTGACAAGGCGGCTTTGGACTGGGTTAAAGCCTGCAAGAGCGCCGGCGCGGCTAAGATTCTCGTTCCAACGTGTACGTCGGTTGATCCGATTACTCAGGAATTTATCGAGTCCATCAAGGCGATTCTGCCAGTCGAACAGATTCAAATCCCGTGGACGACCGAACCGGCAAAGTGCGCTGAGATGATTCTGACCGTCCTTCAAGGCGGCAAGATTGAGATTGAGAAGCAAGAGGAGAAGCAAGAGGAAAAGCCTGCGCCGACTCCTGATTCCACACCGTCCAAACCCGCGCTGCTGAATAATATCTGTCTGTTGACAGACGACGCGATTGAAGCGGAATGTACGGTCGACCCGGTCAGCGACGTCTTTTTGCAGCAGCATCAGCTCAAAGAACGTCCTATTCTGCCGATTGTCATGGGGTTGGAACTGGTTGCTGAAACGGCGAACGTTCTGACCGTCAAACAGGGACTGGAACCGATGTCGGCAATTACGGAAGTCCGAATTGTTCGCGGCGTTACATGTACTCAAGACGCGCCGTACAGACTGGTTTGCCGTCTGGAAAAGACCGAAACGCCCAACGTCTGGAACGCTCTGGTCAAAGGCGATTTCTACAACAAAGCCGGAAAGAAGATTAACGAGAATTGCCCGTATTATCGCTGCAAAGTAACGTTTGGTCCGAACAACGTCAAACATGAACTTGTTCCCAAACAGCCGTCTTTGGGTCAAACCGCCAACTTCAAGTATCCGGTTTTGGGCGAGCGCGACATTTATCACGGTCCGACGCTGCAATGCCTCAAGACGGTTCGTTACAACGACGGCTCGTACGCCATTGGCGACATTGTCCCGCAGGATAACAGCGTATTGTTCGGTACAAAAACGGGTGAAATTGCAACGTATCCCGCAATTATGGACGCGTGCCTGTATACGTGCGGCATTTTGAATTATATCGCCATTCAGCATACCGCCATTCTCGTACCGGATCAGTTCGATTCAATCGAATACGGCGCTGGCAAGGCAACGCCGGGCGAACGCTGCGAGTGCTGCTGTCAGCTGGTTAAAGCAATCGAGCTGCCCGGCGGATACGAACAGAAAATTTTCAATTATACTTTATATAACGAAAAGGGCGAAGTTATTGTCAACGTATTTAATTGTCAGGCGACAATTATCCGAGAATAATATTTGAATAATAAACTTTAACCACTAACCAATAAACAGTAAAAAATGGGTAGATTAGACGGAAGAGTAGCGTTAGTAACCGGCGCGTCGCGAGGCATAGGGCGCGGAACGGCGCTCCGCCTTGCTGAAGAAGGCGCAGACATTGTTATTAATTACGCGTCCTCGCGTTCCAATGCGGAATCGATTGCTGAACAGATCGCCGACCTCGGGCGCAACGTGTACGTCGTCAAGGCGGACGTTAGCCAAAAGGACGATATCGATTCCATGATTGATTTCATTCGTCGTGAAATTGGTCAGCTTGACATCATCGTTTCCAATGCGGCAACTGGCGGTTTTCGTCCGCTGATGAAAGCCAGCCTCAACAATTTCCGGGCGGCGTTTGAAACCAACACGCTCCCGATGATTTTGCTGGTTCAGGCTGCGCGCGATTTGCTGGAGAAGTCGCAATGGCGCGGAAAAGTCGTTGGCATTTCCAGCCATGGGGCGCACAAAGCTCTGGAACAGTACGGACTGATTGGGGCGTCCAAGGCGGCGTTGGAGGCGATTGTTCGTCACCTGGCGCGCGAGTTGGGCGAAAAGATCAACTTTAACATCGTCAAGGCGGGGTTGGTCGATACGGATTCCGGACGCCGCTTGCCGCATTCTGACTTGATGTTCCAGGAAGCGCCGAAGCACGCCTGCGTCGGGAACCGGCTTGTAACGCCGCGCGACGTCGCAAACGCGATTGTATTCCTCACGTCGGAGGAAAGCGACATGGTTCAGGGTTCCGTCCTGCTGGTCGACGGCGGCGCGGATATCAGAGCGTAAAAGACAGATTGAATAACACAGAGTTGTTCAGAACGCTGCAAAATCTGCAACTCTAAACTCGTAACTCGCAACTAATATATGAAGTACATTGCATTGACAGGGGCGACAGGGCTTTTGGGGTCGTATTTACTTAAAGACCTGCTTCGCCGCGACATTCCCGTTTTGGCATTGATTCGTTCCAGCCGCCGCGAAAGCGCCAAGCAGCGCATCGAGGGGATTCTGCGCCGATTCGAGACGCAGCTGGGGCGCGCGCTCCCGCGTCCGGTGATTATGGAATCCGACTTGCACAAGCCGGAACTGGGGCTTAACAGGGCGCAGATTCACTGGATTTCTCAGCACGTTGAATCCATTCTGCATAACGCCGCCAGCCTGACGTTTGTAGCTGACGACAGCGGCGAGCCGTACGCGTCCAACGTCAAGGGAATGCAGCACGTCTTGCAGCTGTGCCAAAGCGCCAACATTCGCAAGTTCTATCACGTTTCGACCTGTTACGTTTGCGGACTTCGACAGGGGGTCGTACTGGAAACCGAGCTGGACGAAGGGCAGGAATTCGGCAACGATTACGAAAAGAGCAAGGTCGAAGCGGAGAAGATGGTTCGCTCGTGCCGATTTATCGATTCCTTAACTGTGTTCCGTCCGGCGATTATTGTCGGCGACCGTCACACTGGTTACACGCCAACGTTCCACGGCTTTTACGCCCCGATTAAAATCGTTCTTCCGTTTGCCGACCCGATAAAGACGACGGATAACGACTTCGCCCGATACAGCGAAGTGTTGGGAATGCAGCTGTCAGACCGAAAGAACTTTGTCCCGGTTGACTGGATTTCTCAGGTTATGACTCACGTCATTTCCCATCCGGAACTTCACGATAAAACCTATCATCTCTCTGCCGCCAACCGCGTCAAGATTGAAGAGATGGGCAAGGTTATTGTCGAGGGAATCAAAAAATACGTCAAACGCGACGCCGCTCATCCGGGCATGACCGCCGATTTCGACCAGATTTTGACAACGTTCACCGGTCAGATGGGCGTTTATAAGTCGTACTGGAAAGACGACCCGGAATTTGACATGACCAACACGATTCAGGCGGCTCCGCATCTGCCGCCGCCGATGATGACGCACGACACGCTTCTGACTCTGGTTCGTTACGCCATGCAAAGCAACTGCGGATGGCCGCTGCCCAAGCCGACGGTTCTGGAAAACGACGTTCAAACCGTTTTCGACGCGTACGACAAAAACGATTTTCAGACTGCCAGCGAACACGACGGGTTCACGTTCTCTGTGCGTATAACAGGACGGGGCGGGGGAGACTGGACGATTAACCAGAATAACGGTCGAATCGGGATTTATCAAGGGCTGTCCAGCTTCACAGACGTCCCGCTGATGTCCATGAATACCGATACGTTCAATCAGCTTCAAACCAGTTCCGATTCCGATCTGTTCTGGAACGTCAGCTGGGAAAACGCTCCTGTTGAGTTCAAAGCGAAAGCCGTTCAGGCCTTAAGAGAAATTAAGTCAAAAGTTGCTGACGCCAAGTAACGCGATGTAACAGATTCGTTGTCAAACGACAATTCATAACAATATCAAACAGTAACAAGAACAATGACGTTATCAAAAATAGCGATAGTCGGAATAGCGTGTCGGCTGCCGGGTGCGCCGAACGTAGACGAATTCTGGAAGCTGGTCTGCGAGGGCCGCACTGCCATCGGTCCCGTTCCGGAATCGCGACTGAATCGAAAGCTGTTTTACGACCCTGTTAAAGGCGTCAGAAACAAAACGTATACCGATCTGGCAGCGATAATCGACTATCCCGCCGTTGACCGAACCCGAACGCCGCTTCCGCCGAACGCAGAACAGATTTACGACCGCGTCCCGCTGACGTTGTGCGCCTCCGTTGCCGACGCGTGCCGAAACGCGGGCTGGGATCCGTTCAACTTCCCGATTCGCAATGCCGGCGTTTACTTTGGAACAACCCGTCCCGGCGACCGTTCCGAGGTTATCGGGCTTAGAACCTACTGCCCGGAAGCGTTGTACGAATTGGGGCGCGTTGAGTCGTTCAAGGCGGAATTGGAAGAAACCCAGCGTGCCGAACTGCTTTCTGAATTAAAGAAGGAATTCGTTCATGATTTGGAAGACAGCCAGTACAATATTACCGATAACATGGAATCGCCGCGCGCGTCCGACGCTTGCGGGTTGATTTCCAGAGCGTTCAATCTTAACGGACCGTACATGGTGTTCAATTCCGCCTGCGCGTCGTCGCTGCACGCGTTGTCTCAGGCGGTCATGGCTCTGCAGGAACACAAAATCGACGCTGCAATCGCCGGCGGAGCAAGCTATTTCCATTCTGACACGCTCGTTCTGTTTGCGTCGTCACAATCCATGACGACAAACCGCTCCTGCCCGTTTGACGAAGACGCCGACGGCATGGTTGTCGGGGAAGGAAACGTCGTGTTCATTCTCAAACGTCTGGAAGACGCGATTCGTGACAAAGACGACATCAAAGCCGTTATCGCCGGGTACGGAATCGCCTCCGACGGCAAAGGCAAGAGCCTTTGGGCGCCGAGAAAAGAGGGACAGATTGAGGCGATGAGCCGAGCGTATGCGTCTGGACTCAATCCGGCGGAAATTGACTACATCGAAGGGCACGCAACGTCTACCGCGTTGGGCGACTTGACGGAAATGGAAGCTCTGACGGCAGTCTTTGGCGCATGCCATCCGGACAAAAAGATTCCGATTGGCTCGTCCAAAGGCAACGTCGGTCACACGCTGGAGTCCGCCGGCGCGACGGGCGTTCTTAAAGCGGTTCTGGTTCTGCTGAACAAATACTGCCCGCCGGTTGCCGGGCTGAAAAAGCTCAGTTCCAAGATTCCATGGGATAAAGTCCCGGTTGTCGCGTCGAACGAAGGACATCCGCTGGAAAAGATTTCTGACGGCGACCGCCCCATGCGCGTCGGTGTGAACTCGTTCGGCATCGGCGGTTTGGACGTCCATCTGGTTATCGAAGAATGGACGGGAAAAGCCGCGTCCGTTCCTGCTGTAACGCCCAGCGATTCTGCAAAACCCGAACCGATTGCCGTCGTTGGCGTCGGCTGCATTTATCCGGACGCCTACAACGTGACGGACTTTGCGTCGCTGGTATCCGGTGGGAAGAATGCGATTAAACTTATTCCAGAAAGCCGCTGGAATTACCTTCAGATTCTCGAACAGCGCGAGGTCGAGTCGGAATACCCGGTCGGTCAGCCGGAAGCGGGCGTTATCGACAAATACGTTTACGACTGGAAAAAGAACAAGATTCCGCCCAAGCAGGTTGCCAACGCCAGCCCTTTACAGTTTATGGCTCTCGATGCGGTCAACGAAGCGTTGGCAGACGCCGGTTTTGACTTCTCCGACGAAAGCCGCCGCCGCGCCGGCGTTGTTGTCGGGACGACTTTTGGCGGTTGGTTTGCCGACCAGATGAACCTGATTCTGTGGCTGCCGCTGATGGAAGAATGTCTCCGCAAAGAACTCCGCGCCCGCAGCGTTGACTCTGCGAAAATCGAGAAGATTATCGACGATTTCGCCAACGCAATGCATAAGAAAATGCCGGCTCTGCTCGACGAGACGGGGTCGTTTACTCCCAGCGCGCTGTCGTCCAGAATTACCAAGTCTCTTGACCTTCATGGCGGCGCGGTTGCTCTGGAAGGCGGGTTCGCTACGTCCGGCATGGCTCTGAACTGCTGCATCGACCAGCTTCGCGTTGGAATGAACGACATGATGATCTGCGTTTGCGGTCAGCAGGATTTCGGTCCGGTCGGAATTGACGAGGCGATGTCCAAAGGCGTTTGGGCGAAAGACGGCCGCGTGTCGCCCTTTGACGTCAAGGCGAACGGTTACGTTCATGGCGAAGGCGTTGGCGTACTGGTTCTCATGCGGTACGACGAAGCCGTCAAACAAGGTCGTAAAATTCACGCTGTTATCGACGACGTGGGCGTTGGGGCTGGCAATTCTGTAACAGACAACGTCTTGCTGGCGATGAAGCGCGCCGGCGTCAAAGCTGGAACCATGCCGTCGTTTATTGAAGGCGACTTTAACGGCGTTGCGGAAAAGGACGCGGCTGTCGTCGAGGCTCTCAGCGTTGCAGGGCGCCAGTTTGCCAACGGCTCTAAAACGACGCTGGGGTCTGTCGTCAATCAAATTGGATACCTGCCCCTTGCTGAAGGCGCAGCGTCGCTCCTGGCGGCTATCGAGAATTTGAAACAGGGCAAATGGAGCAAGTCGCCTTGCCTGACTCAACCGGCGCTGTATTATACCCGATATAACAATATCGAGGTTCCAAAAGAAGATAAATCCATGCCGAATGACGCTGCTGTAGGCGTCTGTTCCGGCGACAATATTTGCAGTTTCGTAAAGCTACATAAATAAATTTGGAGAGAATTATGAGTAAAGGTCGAATTCTTTTCTTTGACGCTACTGAAGTTCGTCGAGAAAAAATGCGTAACGCGGCTATGGGAGTTAAAGAGTCCAAAGCCGTCAATCCGGATGTTGAATTTGTCGACAAAAATGTTACGCCCCCGGTCGTAGAACCGGCGCCGAAAGCGGAAGTCAAAGTCGAAAAGCCGGAAGTGAAAGTCGAGAAACCGGCTCCTGCCGCTCCTGCAATCGCAGTTTCCAAAGAAGAACTGGAAGGCGCCTTGATTGCGTTCGTTGTCGAACAGACGGGCTATCCGGAAGAGATGGTCGAAATGGACGCTGACCTCGAAGGCGACCTGGGCATCGACAGCATCAAAAAGGCGCAGCTGATGGGCGAATTGAACGAAAAGTATCATTTCGTCGACGTCTCCGCCCCGGCTGACAACGACATGTCTTTGGACGACTTCCCGACGCTCGGCGCGATTCGAGATTATTTGCTCAGCAAAGCGGGAGGAGCTGGATTGGAAGGCGGTAACGGAACGACCAGCGGGAGTGAAGTTACGCTTCCCAAGAGCGAACCCAAAGAGGAACCTGTTCCCGCGCCCAAACCCGCTCCCGCGCCTCTCGCAACTCGCAACTCGCAACCCGCAACTATTTCCAAAGAAGAACTCGAAGGCGCTCTGGTTGCGTTCGTCGTCGAACAGACAGGGTATCCGGAAGATATGGTTGAAATGGACGCTGACCTCGAAGGCGACCTGGGTATCGACAGCATCAAAAAGGCGCAGCTGATGGGCGAACTGAACGAGAAGTATCATTTCGTCGACGTCTCCGCCCCGGCTGACAACGATATGTCTCTGGACGACTTCCCGACGCTGGGTTCGATTCGCGATTATCTGCTCAGCAAAGCGGGAGAAGCTGGAACTGCGCCTGTTGAAAAACCGGAAGTAACCCCCGAACCGCAAGAGGAAGCCGCTCCCGCGCCTTCGTCCAAAGCCTCTGCCCAAAGCCCTGAATTCAAAGACGAGCTTGCTGCGTTCCTGATTAACTTTGTTGTCGAACAGACGGGGTATCCGGAAGAGATGGTTGAAATGGACGTCGATTTGGAAGGCGACCTTGGCATCGACAGCATCAAAAAGGCTCAGCTTTTCGGCGAACTGTCGGAAAAGTACGAGCTGGTTCCGCTGGGCGACATGTCCCTGGACGATTTCAAAACGTTGCGTGACATTTTCAACGCGATTCTTCAATGCGCTCGATAGTTGATTGACCCATGATTAATGCAGCAATAACCGGAATGGCGTTTGCCGTTCCGGAGAAAATATTGGATAACGCTGAGATTCTGCGCCGATTCCCGCAGGGGAACATGGAATCTTTCCTCAAGGTAATCGGCATAGAGCAGCGGCACATTCTGTCTGAAGGCGAGTCGGAATCCGACGTTGCCGTCAAGGCGGCGGAGGAACTGTTTGCTCAAACCGGCGTTGACCGCTCGGAAATTGACGCCATCGTCTACTGCACGCAGTCGCCGGACCACCTTTCGCCCACCACAGCGACGATTATGCAGGATCGCCTCGGCTTGAACTCCAATATACTTGCATTTGACATGTCCCAGACCTGTACGTCGTTTGTTCATTTGATGCAGGTCTGCAACAGCCTGATAGCCAGCGGCGCCAGAAAGAAGATTTTGGCGTTCACCGCCGACGCTACGTCACAGCTGATTCACCCGATGGACGGGACGCTGGTTCCGATTCACGGCGACGGCGCGATTGCAACGCTCGTTGAGCCGTCTCCGGACAACGCGCTGTCTTTTGAATGGTTCGACTTCGCCGTTGACGGTTCCCAGAAAGACCGCTTGATTATCCCGATGGGCGGAAGCCGAATGCCGTTTAATGCTGATAAAATCGAAGAAACGGTTGACGGCTTTGGAAACGTTCATACGTCTCAGTATTTGCACATGGACGGCGCTGCGGTGTTCCATTTTGTCGTTCATACTATCCCGAAGTTTATCAAGCAGGCGTGCCAGAAGAACAACGTCAAGCTGGAAGATTACGATCTGATTGTCTTCCATCAGGCGAACAACATGATGGTCGACATGCTTTACAAGCTGCTCAAAGTCCCGACGGAAAAGCGGATGTACTACATCAAAAACATCGGCAACATGAGCGGCGGCTCCCTTCCGGCGGCGCTGCACGAAGCGATTCGAATCGGGAAATGCGGACCGAACTCCCGCGTTCTGATGACCGGTTTCGGCGCCGGCATGAGCTGGGCGTCCATGTCGATTCGCCTCGGAGACGTTATCGTCGGCAACGGCGTGGAATAAGGTAATTATATTCATTCAAGACGCCGTCCGTTCAGTGCGGCGCCGCTTTTTGTCAACTTCTCACTCCTCATTCCTAACTTCTGACTGATTTTCCCTCCCCCTTGAATATTAATTGGGAATTGATAGAATAATATATATTAGGAATTTGTTTTAATCAACCATTATTTTGTAAAATTCCCATGTCAAATCTGGAAAAATACAACAAGATTTTTATGGATTGTTTTTCGCTGACGGAAGCGGATCTCAATTCTGACCTGAAATATCAAAGCATTCCCGCCTGGGATTCCGTTGGGCACGTCGGCATGATTGCTCAAATGGAAGAAGCCTTTGACATCATGTTTGAAACGGAAGACATTATCGACTTCAATTCCTACGAAAAAGGCAAGGAATTGCTGGCGAAGTACGACATCGTCTTCTAAGTCCAGGGACTATGAATCGCTTTTCCGATTTGGAACGTTTTGCTGACCGGACTGCGTTGATTGCGTCCGACGGTCAGCAGTATTCGTATAAATGGCTGTTGGAATACGGGGACGCAGTCGCCCAGCAGGCGGCGCCGCGATCGCTCGTTTTTCTGATTGGTTCCAATACGCCGCAGTGCATTGCCGGCTACGTCGGGTTTATTCGCCGCGGAGCCGTTCCGGTTCTGATTAACCATACGGTCAGTCAGGAAATGATTGATCAGCTCATCGACGCTTACAAGCCGGAATACGTCTACCGTCCTAACGCAGAGTTAAACGATTACGAACTCTCGCAACTCGCAACTCGCTACTCGCAACTCTACCCGGAACTGGGTTTGATTCTGACAACGTCCGGCAGTACGGGCAGCCCCAAATTCGTCCGGCTGACGTACGAGAATCTGTTCAGCAATGCGGAATCGATTGCTCAATATCTGGAAATTACGTCTGACGACAGAGCGATAACAACGCTTCCGATGACATACTCTTACGGGTTGTCGATTATCAACTCCCATTTGATTTCCGGGGCGTGTATCATTCTAACGGATGCGCCGATCATCGGCAAAGAATTCTGGGCGCTGTTCAAAGAGCAGAATCCCACCACGTTCGGCGGCGTGCCGTTTGTTTACGACATGCTCAAAAAGCTGCGCTTTGCCAGAATGAACTGCCCGTCGTTAAAGTACATCACCCAGGCAGGCGGGCATTTGTCGGCAGAACTGGTAAAAGAATACGAAGACATTTGCAAGCAAAAGGGAATCAAGTTTATCGTCATGTACGGTCAGACAGAAGCGACTGCTCGAATGGCGTACATGCCGTGGGACAAGCTGGAAGGGCGAGAAAACAGCATCGGAATCGCCATTCCCGGCGGAGAATTCTTCCTCGTTGACGACGAAGGCTCGGTTATCGACCAGCCCGAAGTTCCGGGCGAGCTATGCTATCGCGGTCCGAACGTTTCGCTGGGTTACGCAACGTGTCGAGAAGAACTTGCCAAGGGCGACGAAAACGGCGGCGTTCTTCACACCGGCGACGTCGCCAAACGCGACGCGGAAGGGTTCTATTATATCGTCGGCAGAAAAAAGCGGTTTTTGAAAATCTTCGGCAACCGGGTCAATCTGGACGAAGTTCAGGCGCTGCTGCTCAAACGCGGGATTGAATCCGCCTGCGTCGGGAAAGACGACGCCATGAAAGTTTACGTTGTAACAGGAACGGACTGCAATGCCGTCCGACAGCTCTTGGCGGAACTGACGCACCTCAATCTCAGCGCGTTTACGGTCTTAAATATAGACGCCATTCCCCGCAACGACGCTGGCAAGATTTTGTATTCTAAACTGGAGAATTGATGGACGAGCAAAACAACAATTCGTTAGTAACGCCGCTATTTGACGTCCCGCCGTTTTCGTGGCCGCAGGCGGAAAAAGACCGTTATTATGACGCTGCGATTGCTGCGATGATGGAAAAGCACTCGCAGGCGTGTCCGGAATTCGCCCGGCTTGCCACCGGTTTTGGCGGGAAAGACGTCTTTCTGCCCGTCCGTCTGTTTAAGCAGTATTCTTTGCGTAGCGTGCCAGAATCAGAAGTCGTCAAAACCATGACGTCGTCCGGCACGACGGGGCAAACGCCGTCAAAAATCTTTCTGGACAGGAACACGTCCGCCAACCAGTCGAAAGTCCTGATGAAAATCTGCTCCGATTTTCTCGGCTCAAAACGGCTGCCGATGTTGATTATCGACTCTCGCGCCACAATTAAAGACCGCAACCTGTTTTCGGCGCGCGGCGCAGGCATTTTGGGGTTCTCCATGCTGGGCAGAACGCCGACCTACGCCCTCGACGACAACATGCATCTGGACTTGCCCGCCGTCGAAGCGTTTCTGGAAAAGAACGCTGATAGCGACATTTTCGTCTTCGGGTTTACGTTCATGATTTGGGAGCATTTCTATCGCGAACTGGCGGAAAAGGGCGTTCGGATTCCGCTTGACAGAGGCATTCTCATTCATGGCGGCGGCTGGAAAAAGCTGCTCGATCAGGCGGTTGACAACGAAACGTTCAAACAAAAGCTCAACGAGGTCTGCGGTATCAAAAAGGTATACAACTATTACGGCATGGTTGAGCAAACCGGCTCCATTTTCATGGAATGTGAATGCGGCCGTCTGCACGCATCCAACTATTCAGACGTTATTATTCGCGACCCGCAAACGTTTGAACCCCTGCCGGTCGGTAAGCGCGGGTTGATTCAGCTCGTCTCCCTCCTGCCGGAAAGCTATCCCGGTTTCAGCCTCCTGTCGGAAGACGAGGGCGAACTGACCGGCGTCGACGACTGCCCCTGCGGTCGAAAAGGCAAGACGTTCAAAATCTACGGTCGAATCAAAAACGCCGAAGTCCGCGGCTGTTCCGATACGTATTCTGTCAATAAAGGAATGGGGGCTAAAGAACAGGACAGTTCCGCCAAGCTGACAGTCTTATGCGGCAAGTACGACTGCTCTGTTACAAAAAAACCGGTTCCCCCGGTTGAACCGTATTCTCCTCTGGTCTGCGAGTTCCTGGACGAGCTGTCCCGCCGGCTGCGGTCGGACGCTGAAGCGAAACGGTTCCCGGACGTTCAGACGTTTTCTTTCTGGTGCCGCAAGGCGTCGATTGCCAAAATGAAAGCGGCTTACGAGGACGGCAAACGTCGGCTGGGGCGAGGAACAGTATTTCATATCGCGCCGTCGAACGTGCCGATTAACTTCGCGTTCTCGTACGTTTTCGGACTGCTGGCGGGAAACGCCAACGTCGTTCGCGTCCCGTCCAAACCTTTCCCACAAACGGACGTCGTCTGCCGCGTGGTCAACGAAATTTTTGCCGATCCCAAATGGGACAGCATAGCCAAATCAACCGCGTTCGTCCAGTACGAGCGCAGCGACGAAATCACCGCTCACCTTTCCGCTCAGGCGCAAGCCCGAATCATCTGGGGCGGCGACGCGACGATTCGTCACATTCAGCAGTTCCCCATCGACGTCCGCGGCGTAGAAGTCTCCTTTGCGGATCGCTATTCGTTCTGCATGATTAACGCAGACGCGGTCGTTCAGGCGGAGGACGAACAGATCGCCCGACTCGGTCAGGCGTTCTATAACGACACGTATTTAATGGATCAAAACGCGTGTTCATCCCCGCATTTGGTTGTCTGGTCAGGCGCGGACGTCGCAGCGGCGCAGGAACGTTTCTGGTCAGCCGTCGAAACCGCGTCGAAGAAGTACGATCTCCCGCCCGTCAAAGCGGTGGACAAGCTCACGAAGATGTGCTGCAACTGCATCGACTTCGACGGCGTCGGTCAAACGATTCGTCAAAGCGGAACGCTCTGGCGCGCGCCGATTAGCGTTCTTCCCCAAAATCTCGACCAGCTTCGTGGACAGTTTGGGCTGTTTTACGAATACACACTGTCGTCGCTGGATGACTTGTCGCCTGTTATTACGTCGCGATTCCAAACCCTGACAACCTTCGGCTGGGACAAGGAACAACTGGCGGACTGGGTTGTCGAATGCGGCATAACCGGCGTTGACCGCATCGTCAATATTGGAGACGCGCTCGACATCGGCGTCATTTGGGACGGCTACGACATCGTCAAAACGCTCAGCCGAATTGTTACATATTAGTTTTTGTGGTTCATTCAGTATGTTTATACTTGAGAAGCCGCTAGCTGTTAGCCACTAGCCGTTAGCTTGGTTATTCCTGCTTCTTGCTATAACGCACGAATCCGGTTTATCGAGCTAATAGCTAGAAGCTAGTAGCTAGAGGCTTAATTTCGGAAAACTCAAGACGTATCATTATAAATCAATTGCTATGTTGTTACAAGGTAAAAATATTATCGTAACCGGAACCAACCGCGGCATGGGCAAGGCGATGGTTGAAGTCTTCGCCCAGCAGGGCGCTAACGTTTGGGCGTGCGCCCGCAAGGCGTCGGAGGAGTTTGAGCAGAATTGCCAAACTCTGGCGCAGCAGTACAACGTTGAGATTAAACCCGTCTACTTTGACCTGTCGAACAACGACGAAATCAAAGCCGGGTTCAAAACCATCATGGGCGAGAAGAAGCCCGTTGACGGTCTGGTCAGCAACGCCGGCGTTATTTTAACGACCCTGTTTCAACTGACGACGATTGACAAGTTCAAGGAAATCTTTCAGGTCAACTTCTTTGGCCCCATGCTCTTTGAACAGTACGTTTCCAAGCTGATGATTAAACAGAAGTCCGGAAGCATCGTCAATATCGCGTCGACGTCCGGGATTAACCCGCCGATTGGTCAGTCGGCTTACGGCGCCAGCAAAAACGCTGTCATTGCCGCGACAATTGCAATCGCCAAAGAGCTGGGTACGTACGGCGTTCGCGTCAATGCGATTGCGCCCAGCTTTACCAAAACCGACATGACCAAAGACATGACGGACGACCAGACGCAGACCGCGATTAACAACACCATTCTTAAGCGGATGGGAGATCCGCAGGACGTTGCCAACGTTGCGACGTTCCTTCTGTCTGACCTTTCCTCGTACCTGACAGGTCAGGTTATCCGCGTCGACGGCGGTCAGGCGAACTAAGACCAAAAAGAGCTAAAAAAACAGCGAGCGTCATGACGGCGCTCGCTTTTCTTTTTTGTTAATTGGATTCTGTTAAGCTTATTTGAATGCGGCGGCAAGTTCCGTCATGGGGACGTCTTTCTGAGAGCCGTCTGCAAGGTTTTTAATCTGGACTTTGCCTTCTTCAAATTCTTTGCTGCCGGCAATGACGACGTACTTGAACCCTTTGCGGTCAGCGTACTGCATTTGAGCTTTGATCTTTTTCGGTTCTGGATAAAGCTCGACTTTTACGCCGGCGCTGCGGAGTTCAACGGACATTTTAATGTAGTCGTTGAGCCGTTCGGAATCGAAGAACAGAATCAAAACGTCAGCGGGGGTTTTGGCGTCCGGCAGTTTGCCGAGTTCTTCCATTGCCGCCAGAAGTCTGTCCAGCCCCAGCGACGCGCCGATGCCCGGCAGCTGCTGTTTTGTGTACAGTTCAGCGAGGTTGTCGTATCGACCGCCGGAACAGACCGACCCGATTTTGGGAAGTTCCGTTAAGAACGTCTCGAAAATAACGCCGGTATAGTAGTCCAGCCCGCGGGCGATGGACAGGTCAATTTGAACGGCGGAATCGGCAATGCCAGCCGCATTCGCGCCGTCGAGAATCTGACGAAGTCGGGCAATTCCCGCTTGCGCCAGTTCGCTTTGAGCCGCAATGTTGGATAGACTTGCCAAAATGTCGTCGTTAGAGCCCTTCAGCGACGCCATCGCAAGGAGGGATTTGCACTGCTCGTCTGTTGCGCCGGCGGTTTGCTTGAGTTCTTCGCTTACGTTTACCGACCCTACTTTGGGGAGCTTGTCGATCGCGCGAAGGATGGAAACCGACTTGTCGCGCAGGTTCATCGTTTCCAAAACGCCGTTGAGAATCTGGCGATTGTTGACGTGAATGACGAACTGATCTTTGAATCCGAGCCGGCAAAAGAGCGTGTAGATTACCAGAACCGCTTCTATATCGGACTCGACGCCCGTCGTTCCAATCGTGTCGAAGTCGCACTGAACGAACTCGCGGTAACGACCGTGCTGAGTGTTCTCTCCGCGCCAAACCGGGGCGATGTGGTATCGCTTAAACGGCGTGCCGAGTTCGTTAATATGCTGAGCAGAAAATCGGGCAAGCGGCACCGTCAGGTCGAACCGCATGCCGACGTTGCGACCGCCGGCGTCCTGGAACTTGTACATCTGCTTGTCCGTCTCGTCTGAGCCTTTGCCTTGAAGAATCTCCAGATATTCCAGAGCGGGCGTGTCAATTGGAGCGAAACCAAAAGATTCGTACACCTCCGCCGCAGCGTTGATAATCTGACGGCGGGGAATCATCGTTTCCGGAAGGTAGTCCCGGAAACCCTTAAGCGTTTGAGGGGTAATCATAAGTAGTCGGATGTAAATGGAAGGAGCAAGGAGGGAGGATTAAAAACAGAGTTTGCTATTCTTGAAACAGGGAGGAAATGCGTCAGCAAAACTCGCTGCAAATCCATCCTGGGCTTCTTCGCTAAAAACTAATGAGCAGTTCGTATCGACTCGCCGTTTTTCGGTCCGAGAAGGGCTTCTGCGTATTCGAAAATCTGTTCGGAATCGTCAAACAACTTGTCGTAGACCCAGTTGTCTTCATACTCGCAGCGTTCTGTTGAATAAATGCGGCACACGTCAGGGCGATGTTCGTAATTTTTGCAGTAGTTGTCGTCGCCGAGGTTTTTGCATTTGGTGGAAACGAGCAGAAACCAGCTGTCGTCTTCCGTAAAAATGGCGGCGTGTTCGTGCAGCAGATACCATCGAAGGTTTTCAAAGTCAGCCCATTCCGTTGGGACGTCGATACCCAAGGCAAAATATCGGCAGCATTTTCCGTTGCAGTAGTCGCATAAATTGCATCCTTCCGGCAGCGCGTCCCGATCAGGCTTGGTAAGAGCAATTTTCGACGAAGTATAAATCTGAGCCATAAAATATTCCTTTATTTTATTAAAAGAAGAAGGAATTGCTTTTTTATTTATCGCGATAAACGATTCGACCGCGATCCAGGTCGTAAGGGCTAATCGCAACGGTAACGTGGTCTCCGGCGACTACGCGAATGAAACTCTTGCGCATTTTACCAGCCAGGCGGCAGGTAACGATGTGTTCGGAGTTGTCAAGTTTAACGATAAACGCTCCGCGAACGGCTTCTTTCACTACTCCAGTAGCTTGAATGAATTCTTCTTCTTTGTTACTCATATAGTACCTCGTCATAACAACCATAAGAAATAATTTGCTGTAACCGCTACAGTATTATTCCCCTTATTATACAAGATTTTTCTTTTTTGTCAAATAAATTGAATGGGAAATTTTAAAAAAGAACAAAAATTTCATTAGTTTTTGTTTTGCAAATAAATAATTTGCCTTGACACGACTGACATTTGATGTATAATTTTACTATATAATTAAAAGACGACTCACGTTTTTAGCAAGAGAGTCGCCTTCTTAGTCAAACCTCGTCGTGATAGCGTTTAAAGCCATGTGTCAGAATTTTGAAGAAATGTGCAAAAATCGCGGTTTATCAATAACCGTTCAGAGACAGCAGGTTTATCAGGCTCTGATGACATTTAAATCTCATCCAACTGTAGACGTTGTTTACGAGCAGGTGCGAAAATCTATCCCGACAATTTCCCGTGCAACGGTTTATCGAACGCTTGAAACGCTGGCGGACGAAGGACTTATTCAGAGGGTTTTGCATCCAGGGTCTTCCGCCCGATACGATGGCAACCCTGTTCCCCACGCTCATCTGGTTTGCACGGTTTGCGGAAAGACAGAAGACTGGATGGATTCCAGCTTGAACACGATGTCTTATCCAAGCCATTCTTCTACTGGATATATGATTTCCAACTGCGAAATTACGTTCCGCGGCGTCTGTCCGGAATGTCAAAAGAAAGCAGTCGGATAAGCGCATTTGGGGAGCGCAAATATTCTTCAAAACGGAACGCTGTAATTTAGCGACTCTCCCACATCGATGGAAATATACCCAAAGTAATTAAGTTGTTCCATCAACTTGGCAGCTCGACCGTAGCCAATTTTGAATTCTTTTTCCAGCATTTTTGCAGTGATGCGTTCGTTTGTACTGCATAATTGGACCGCCTTTTCAAACAGCGGATCGGTATTAATTTTCGGGGCTTCGTCTTCCGAAGAAGTTTGCTCTTGCTCTTGAGAAGAAATAAAGACTAAACGAGTAAGTCCCGTCTTTTCGTCTTTTGCCATCCAGAGTTCGCCTTTGCCAATACATCTTTTCAGATCAAAATGGATTGACGTTGGATATTTGGTTTCAAAATCTGAATCTGGAATAATAATTACGTTTGGGGGCAGCATGGGATAATAGTTAGTAAGATAACGGTTTACGAATTCAAGTCGCTCCTGATTTGAAGCGTTTTATCAATAACTTCTTTATCGTACCATAATCAAGTTCCGTTGTCAAGCGCCGGATGATTGGATAATCGTCATTTTGAAAGTCTCAATCGCGTTCTCGAATTAAGTGGGCTTGTAATAAAAAGTGATAGCGCTATAATAAAACCGTTATACTAAAAAACCGAAGACATAAACAGCATAATTCGAAAGGAAATAGAACAATGAGCAAAACATTGGTAGCGTATTTCAGCGCCAGCGGCATAACGGCGTCGGTTGCGAAGAAACTGGCGGCGGTTATCGGCGCAGATCTGTTTGAAATTGAACCGGAAGTGTTTTATACGGAGGAGGATTTAGACTGGCGAAACAGTAACAGCAGAAGTTCAGTCGAGATGAACGACCGATCCTGCCGTCCGGCGATTGAGTCTAAAGTGGAAAACATGGCGCAGTACGACGTCGTTTTCGTTGGATTTCCAGTCTGGTGGTATCGGGAGCCGTCAATTATCGACACGTTCATGGAAGCGCACGATTTCAGCGGAAAGAAAGTTGTTCCCTTCTGCACGTCCGGCGGAAACACGATGGGAGCTGCCGCTAAAAACATGCAGGCGTTGGCTGCCGGCTCGACAGTGGTTGACGGAAAGAGATTTCCTTCCAGCGTTTCGGAAAACGAGCTCAAAGCGTGGGCGGAAAGCGTCGTGAATTAAGCTGTTAGCTATTAGCTTCTAGCTGTTAGTTTGGAGATTTCTGGTTCTTAGCGTTTACATTTAAAGCTTGAAGCTAAAATCAAAAAGCTTATAGCTAATAACTAGAGGCTAGCAGCTAATCTTTACCGAATAAACCCGGTTTATTATTTTCTCCTCATGACACCCAAATCGAATCGAAACGTCCGACTGGCTCTCGACGCCTTTATGCTCCTTATGCTGACGCAATTGATGGCATATTACGCCTCAAGCGAAGCGGCGCACGAGTGGCATGGCGTGGCTATGACGGCTCTGCTTGTCGTTCATCAGTGGATTAACAGACGCTGGTATATGTCGCTGTTTTCCGGTCGATATACTCTTCAGCGCGCAGTCATGACAGGCGTATTTGCGTTGACGTTAATCGCCTTTGCGATGACAGCGTTTTGCGGCTTGGCGATGAGTTCGCACGCTGCGCCGTTTCTTTACGGCATGGCTCCGTCGTCGTTCGTTCGACCCGCGCACCTGGCAGCGTCTTACTGGGCGTTTATCCTGACAGGAATTCACGTCGGGCTGCATATTCCCGCAATGTTCGGGCGATTCAAGCCAGGGAGAGTCGCAAAAGTCCTGTTACATCTCGCGGCGATCGCTGTTGCCGGCGTCGGATTTTATCTGTTCTTAAAGAACGAAATTCTCGATTATATTTTCTTACAGACTTCGTACGCGGCCGTAGACCCTGACAAAACCCTGTGGTTCTCCGTCCTGGAAAACGTTCTCATTCTGTCGTTTTGGGCGTATGCGGGCGCTCTGATAATTTCAGCAATAAAAACAACAGGCAAGGACCGCTTCTTGCTTGTCTTGGGAATAATTGTCGCGGCGCTTATCGGCTGGACGTTAAATGTAACTGTTCCTCAATCGGACGCGCCAGTCGAGGAGATTGAAATCGACTTGGGCGAATCCTTGTACAGCCATTCCAGCCCTTTCTGAAAGATTTACCCGTCTGTATTCAAATATAAGAAGCTGGAATTCTATTCGCAGCAACAGGCGAACAATCGCTTGATTGCTTATTGATAATATGGAGAATTATTGCAGCAGATTTACGATAACTCTGAGATACGAAAAAAATTTTTTTAAAAAACGGTAACAGTTTTGCTTACTCATTCGTATACACTTCAACAAATAAAATTTTATTCAACAGATTGTTTCCTAAACAGCTTATCTGCATCAGGTAGGCGCTTATCGGAAGGATCAAAAAAAGATGAAATTACTACACACTTACAACAAACCGAGACTCCCCATTCCTTGAGTTATAATATGGTTAATGAATTGGAGACCTATGTATAAAAACTAAGTTTTTTGGGGTTGTCGCATAGCAAATTGACGAGAACTCCAATGAAACTTATTAACGAACTTATTGATTTCGCCCTTCAACACAATATGCTCACCGAAGAGCATAAACGACAGTTGCAGAAAGATGGTTTTTACACGTTTTTTCACGAAGACGTGGAAAGCCATTCTTCGTATGATTATGATTACGATTATGATCATAGAAATTATGAAGAGGATGCGTACTGTCTTGAAGATGATGAATTCGACCGGACCTATTACGGCGACTTTTACCATCCCGGCAAGCGCTACGGAAGGCGTCATCACGGCGGAGGGAGAAAAACTCACAAAACCAAAAAAACCGAACTGAAAACTCCGGATTTGGAGCGTCGAGTGCGCGCGTCCTTCAAAAAGTGGGACAACTCTCTCAAACCGCTCGTACAGACGGTTTCCTTCCTTACAAATCATGGCTTGAACGCTCAGGGACGGGATCTGACCACGTGGCAGAACGCCTCAAACTGGCTTTTCGAGGTTAATGGACAAAGGCTTTTGGATGCCGTCTCTCAACTCGAGGTTGCACAAATGCTCAAGTTCACTCAACTTTGCAGCCTTCTTACCTGGCGCTCTATGCGGGAACTGCTCGTTGCTCCTATCCGTCAGTGCAAAGGCGAGTGCGTTACCACGTACAAGGAATTGATTCGGGGGACGAACGAGTCTCTATCCGAAAGCGCGGAAACTATGATACAGGACGATCTTTTCGCTCAAGTTTACAGACTGGCGACAGGTTGGTCGAAAATCTGTTAATAGTTTTTGGTTGTCAGTTCCTGTTTACAGATTTGACTTAAATCGGAAGATAGACGCAGACAGCCTCGGCATCGGGACAAATCTCTGAGCCGATCAGGAAGAACAGACCTCGAAGAATCAAAAAATCAAGAAATTGCCACCCGCTCGCCAAAACCCTTGACAACTCATTTTTCTTGTATTATAATATGGATTAAAAATGGCGACCTTTGTCTAAAAACAAGTTTTTAGAGGTTGTCCCCTATTAATCAGATACGAGAAAACCAATGAAACTCATTAACGAACTTATTAATTTTGCCCTTCAGCACAATTTACTCACCGAAGAGCATAAACAAAAGTTGCAGAAAGACGGGTTTTACACGTTTTATTACGAAAGAAAACAGGAACATTTGTGGTCATGTGATGATGAATATGAAGACGATTATAGGGAAAGTTTTGAGAACAGTCGTGAAGATGAAATCGACCGAACCTATTATGGCGACTATTATCATCCCGGCAATCGTAACAGTAGAGGTCGTCAAGGGAAACGCCCGCCTGTCGGTCCAAAACTCTCGGTTGAGGAACTCAATCAGCTCGTTGAGGAGGATTGGAAGAGACTCACGGAAGAATTTCCAAATCTGGCGCCGCTATGGGACTCGTGGAAGGCGGGAAAACTCAAGCGGGTTCTCACAGACGGGTTTACGCTCAATGACGTTTACGACCTGATGAACGCAGAACCGCGCGATTTTCACGAATTCTCCGGTCCTGCGCTGACCGCATACCGCCTGCTTCTCCGACAGGGTGGGAATATCGTGGGAAAGTACTCGTGGGTAATTAAGAGCGCTGAGATGGCGTCCATGGTTGAATTCCCCAGATTCTGCCAGCAGATTTTACAGGAAGTCGGAGCGCTGTATGAAACAGACCGTAAAAGGTTTACTGCCCTGAGCAGCCAAAACGGAAAACTGAACTTCCCGTTCTGGGAGAAAGCCGTCCAGACCGACACGACCTCAATGAAAGTATGGACTATCCTGAATTTCTCTTCCATGCCAGTTGCCCCGGAAAGAATCGACGAAATCCTGACCTGGAAACCAGAACTGGCGATTGCCATGCAGATAAATCTGGATTACATAACAGAACTGCTGACAAAACTGGAACAACGGGATTGGTCTTCCTTGACGGTCATTACTGAACGTGACATTGAAAATGTCAATCTGAAATCCGTGGTAATTCCCGATGGGGTAACGACAATTGGCTCCAATGCGTTCAGTTACTGTCGTTCCTTAACTTCCGTGTCAATCCCCGAAGGGGTAACGGTGATTGGAACCGATGCGTTCTATTGCTGTCCAAACGTGACCATCCATGCGCCGGCGGGGTCTTATGCGGAGACATACGCGAAAGAAAACAAAATCCCGTTTCAACCGTTAGAGGAAGAAAAATAAAAATTCAGCCCGTTTTCGTTGGGGTAATTTGTAAATATATTTATCAGAACCAAATTTAAGTTACGTTTTTAAGAAAGAATCCAAATGAACAATAACCTTCCAACCGTAACGCTTTCCGAAGCTAAATCAATCATCAAGGCGTTGGCTGAGGAACAAAGCGTGCTGCTTTTATCCCCTCCGGGAGTCGGAAAGTCGGATTCCGTCATGCAGGCGGCCGCCGACGCAGGGCTTGAATGTCGTTCTCTGCTCGGGACTCAAATCGCCCCGGAGGACGTTTCCGGCATTCCGCGAATTGTTGGGGAACGCTCGGTTTTCTGTCCCCCGCGCGTACTTTTGCCGGAGGACCCGAAACCGTTCTGCCTGTTCCTGGACGAACTGCCGGCATGCACGCCCGACATTCAGAAGTCGTTTTACTCCCTTCTGCTTGAGCGTCGGCTTGGCGAACATCCTCTCCCGAAAGGGACGTGGGTTGTGGCGGCTGGAAACCGCGCTGAAGACCGATCGCTGGTGCGTTCGCTTTCAGCGGCGCTGGTAAACCGCGTCATCATTCTCAACGTCCGCGTGGACGTAAACGAATGGCTCACGTGGGGACGCTCAGCGGGAGTGCGCCAGGATGTGCTCACGTTTATCGAGTCCCATCCCGATTCCCTTATGCGGCCGATCCCGAATACGCCGGCTCCGTTTTCAACTCCTCGAGCGTGGGTGAGTTTAGCCAATTCGCTGGACCTGCTTGAAGAGGCGGGCGCTCTTACTTCGGCAGCGGTACAAGCCATCGCATACGGTCGGGTTTCGCCCGAAGACGCTAACTTGTTTACCGGCGGCTCTGAAGACATCTTGTCTGATATGGGTATCGAAGAAATAATTAATTGATATATTCCTCGAGACGCTTTTGGATGAATGTTAAAAAGATGACTGAGGAATTTAAGCAAGAGAAAGTATCCAAATGAACAATAACATACCAACCGTAACGCTTTCTGAGGCGAAATCGATTATCAAGGCGCTGGCGCAGAAACAGAGCGTGCTGCTTTTGTCACCTCCGGGAGTCGGAAAGTCCGATTCCGTCATGCAGGCGGCAGCCGACGCAGGGCTTGAATGTCGTTCGCTGCTGGGGACTCAAATCGCCCCGGAGGACGTTTCCGGCATTCCGCGAATCGTTGGGGAACGCTCGGTTTTCTGCCCTCCGCGCGTCCTTTTGCCGGAAGATCCCAAACCGTTCTGCCTGTTCCTGGACGAGCTGCCAGCATGCACGCCCGACATTCAGAAGTCTTTTTACTCGCTTCTGCTTGAACGCCGGCTTGGCGAACACCCGCTCCCGAAAGGGACGTGGGTCGTGGCGGCTGGTAACCGCGCCGAGGACCGGTCGCTGGTGCGATCGCTTTCGGCGGCGCTGATAAACCGCGTCATCATTCTCAACGTCCGCGTGGACGTGAAGGAATGGCTCACATGGGGACATTCCGCAGGAGTGCGATCCGAGATTCTGTCGTTCATCACGTTTAATCCCGATTCCCTCATGCGTCCGATCCCTGTTACGCCGGCTCCGTTCTCGACGCCGCGTGCGTGGGTGAGTTTATCCCGTTCGCTGGACCTGCTCGAAAAGGCGGGCGCGCTGAATTCCGAATCGATGCGGTCCGTTGCTTACGGCCGGGTTTCGCCCGAGGATGCCTCATTGTTTACCGTTTTCACTGAATCGAATCTCGGTTCGCTCAAAAAACCAATCGAGTACCTGAAGGGAGAGACGCCGTTGCCGGAAGACCGGACTCAGCGCTGGTTCATCCTGCATGGAATTCGTCAGCTTGTACTGACCCAGTGGGATTTCCTCAAAGAAAACGCGTCCGGGAATCAAATTAATGCTTTTCTTCAAAAAGTCAAGCGGGAAGAGCGCGCGGCGTTGCTGCTGGAACTGGTCGAGAAGTGGAGCGAACTCGGCGCGGACAAGGCGATTTGCAAAACGCTCGAAGAGATTACGGGAATCACAATTTGAACGATTAATAAATAACGAATAACGAAGAATGAGCAGAAAAACATTATTCTTTTGCTCAGTCCTGAATTTAATTATGGAGCGCTCATGTTCAATCATACTATTGAAATATTTGAAACGCTGGATCAGAAGACCCGGCTCGTCGCGGCGCTGAATTACGTCTGTGCAGCCCGTCCGTACCTTTCGGGTCTGGCTAGCCTGCTGAAAATTTACGTCTCGAATATGGTGGATACAGCGGGAATCTCCGCGTCGGGCAGACTCCTCATCAATCCCCAATTTCTGGAGAAACAGTCTCTTCAGGATCTCGCCTTCATCCTTGCGCACGAGCTTATGCACCTCGTGTTGCAGACGCACGAACGCGAAGGGAATTTTTCCGAACACGATCTGGTCAACGTCGCCCACGATTTTATCATTAACGATGATTTAATGGAAGATTTCACGACCGGTAGGGATAGCTGCCCGCCTGCTGGCGCATTGCATTGGCCGGATTACGAAGATTCCGTCAAAGACTGGAAACCTGCCAGCGAGTATTCGCTTGAGGAATTGGTCAGCGTTCTGAGAAAACAGAACATCTCCCCAAAACAGGTATGGGACAACGAAAACACCTACACATTCTCGAGCTCTGACCAAACCCTCTCCGGCGGGGGCGGAGGGGGTACTTTGGGAGATCTCCTTAAAGAGGCAGGCGTTAAAGCATCCCAACTTAATAAAAACAATTCCCGGAAGGATACGAAATCCCAAGGCGACAATTCTGCTGACACTCGCTCAAAGAGCAAACAAAGCGGTCCTCGCTTGAGAAGTCGCATTAAGAACCGCTTGGACGTTATTTCTGCGGAGGACGAACTGAGCGTTTTTCCAGATCTGTCCCCCGAGTCCCTCACTCGCGAGCAGAAAAGCGTTCAGCAAGCCGCTATTCGTTCCTACTCGGAAGCGGTTATGATGGACTCTTTGAAAAAAATCGAAAACGCCAGCATTGAACGCGGCGATGAATACGGCAACGAGTACGGCATGATCGAATTGCTTCGCGGAAGTTACGTTACGCCGTGGGAAGCCGCCCTTCAGCGCTGGTTCGACTCGGTTACTCCGGGAGACCGCTCGTTTGCAAGAGCTTCCCGCCGCGGCGCGTGGCGGACCGACGTCGTTCTCCCCGGTCGGAAACGAGAAGGCTGGACTATCCATATCGTTCTGGATACCAGCGGATCCATGACCTGGGCTCTTCGGAACGCTTTAGGCGCCATTGACCAATTCTGCCAGAACAACAACGTGGAAACCATACACATTTTACAATGTGACGTTGACGTTACTGCGGATGAGTGGCTCGAAGTGGGAACCCTCGAAAACTTTGAGGCAAAAGGTTTCGGAGGAAGCGACATGTCCCCCGCTATGTTGAAGCTTGCGGAAGATCCGGACGTAACCGCCGTCATCGTTCTTACCGATGGCTACATCGGCTATCCCGAACAGGAACCCCCTTATGAGACGCTTTGGGCGATTGTTGACAGAGGAAATACCGACTTCAATTACGGAACCGCCATCCGGATTGAAGATTAACCGGGTAAAATTGCCGCGGCGTTTATCAATTTGACGCTAAATGAAACAACTCCTCAATCGGACTTGCCGGTCGAGGAGTTTTAAATTAACTTGGGCGATTTGCAAGAACTCGTTCAATGTTGGTTTACGATAATCGATAATTTTGATTTTGAATGCCGAGGACGCGGACTCCTTGCAGACAGCGCAGAAGCAAGCGGCTCTCGCTCCGTATTTTCCCGGGGGTTAAATCGCCCGTCTCGCTAAAATCCGTGAACAGACTGACCTGTTCAAAAGCTGTTAGGAACCCCGTTACCGGATAAGCCAAAAATTTTTTAAAAAAACGGTAACAGTTTTGTTTAATCATTCGTATATACCTCTACAAATATACTTTAATTAAACAATATAGGAGTAAATCATGAATTTAAATAGAGTTTCCATCGCAGGCGCGGATCAGACCTGTAGAATCGAAGACCTTTTTGCTCTTTCACGGGAATTTCCTTTCGTTGAATGGGGCATATTGATCAAATCTTCCGGTTCGAATCCGATGCATCGGTATCCGGAGCTGAATTGGATCGACGAGCTATGCCGCAAGAATCGCGAGGCGGCGACCCCGATGAATCTTTCCTTGCACGTATGCGGTGGGATTATCAAGGACATTTTCAAGCGAGGCGACAAATTGTGGCAGTTTTTCTGCGGCGAGCCTAAAAAGAACAATGGCTACGAAACCCGCGTGGCGGACATGGATGCAACGCTGCGTACGTTCCAGCGCATACAACTCAATTTCACAGCTGCGGACCTTCGCAAGTACAGTTCGGACATGGCGCCGGCTCTGCTGGAACTGCCGGGCGAACACCAGTTCATCATTCAGGCGTTGGCCCCAGAATTCGACCCGACTGGCGAGAACGTTACGACGGGCTGGACGCTGCGTGATGCGGGGGTTGACGTCGTATTTCTTCACGACGCTTCAGCCGGTCACGGCGTTGCTACACAGGACTGGCTCGAACCGATTGGAGACTATTGCGGCTATGCTGGCGGTCTGAAACCGGAAAACCTTCAGGAAAACCTGGAACTGATCGAGATCGTCGCTGGCGATACTCCCATCTGGGCAGACATGGAGTCCGGCGTTCGAGATGAAAACGACCTGTTCGTCCTCGACCGAGCGCAAAAAGTTCTGGAGATCGCGAAGCCTTGGATTAAATGATGAGCGCTGCATTACGCCGTTACTGAACTTCAATAACGGCGACGGCGTTGTAGGAATCCTTGAAAACGTTTTGCCCTGTCAGCAGGACGACGGCTTCTCCGGTTTCAACGTATTCCCGTTTTTTCGCTTCCGCGACGATGTCGGCGTAGTTCTTTGCTTTCGGCAGATACATAGGGATCACGCCCCAGTAAAGAGCCATTCGTCGCGCGGCTTCCAGAACGGGAGAGCAGCCGATCGTCGAGACAGTCGAACGCAGCTGAGCCAAATCCAGCGCAGTTCGCCCGGTTGACGTTGCCGCGATAATAGCTGATGCCTCGGTAGTGTCTGCAATGCTGACCGCCGCTTCTGCCATGGCGCAGCCGACAAGCGAGCTGGGGCTGACAAGCGTGTATTCGGAATCGTCGTAAAAACAGGGAACCATCGGCTCCTGTTCGTTGTCACTCTTCGCTCTTTCCTTTTCGGTTGCCAGAGCAATGCGGTGCATCGTCTTGACCGTTTCAACCGGGTAATCGCCCACAGCGGTTTCCCCGGAAAGCATGATGCAGTCCGCGCCGTCGAAAACCGCGTTGGCAACGTCGGACGCCTCCGCTCGAGTAGGAATGCGGCTGTGCGTCATGCTTTCCAGCATCTGCGTTGCAACAATCACCGGCTTGCCCAGCGCTCGGCAGACGCGAATGATTTCCTTCTGGACAACGCCCATCCTGGCGATGTCGACTTCTACGCCCAGGTCGCCGCGGGCAACCATCACGCCGTCTGACGCCAAAACAATCTGTTCCAGATTCTTGACCGCTTCCGGCTTCTCGATTTTAGCGATAATCCCCGTATTGAGCGGTTTTCCCGCCGGCTTATTGGCAATGAGAATGTCACGCAGTTCGTCGATTTCCTCAGCTGTGCGAACGAAGCTGAACCCGAGATAATCGATTCCGTTTTGAACCGCCCAAATCGCGTTGTCAATATCGACCGGCTGCAGGGATTTCACCGACAGCTTGACGCCCGGCAGATTGATTCCCTGACGAGATCGGACAACGCCTGGTTGAACAACGACGCCCTCGACGTAGTCTTTGCCCTTTTTGGTAATCTCGACGCTGACCAGCCCGTCGCACATCAAAACGCGGTTGCCTTTTTTCAGTTCGTCAACCAGCGGTTCGTAAGTTGACGTCAGCCAGTTCTTTTGCGGCGACGTCTTCCCGCGAATAAAACGGATCGTTTCGCCTTGAACGCAGTCCAGCTCTCCGCCTTCAATTTCTCCCAGACGCATTTTCGGACCCGCCAGGTCCATTAAAACGGCGATCGGCGCGTTCGCTTTCTTTTCTGCCTTGCGAATCAGCGACAGCGTTGATGCGAACGAGTCAATCTTTCCGTGAGCGGCGTTAATGCGAAAGACGTCGACTCCCGCCTGAATGAGTTCTACGAGTTTCTCGACCGACAAAATCGCCGGTCCGACAGTTGCGATAATTTTTGTTTGACTTGGACGAAGCATGGTAATGGAAAGTGATAAGTGGAAAGTGGTTAGTGGTAAGTATTATTAACGCTTTGCGTCCTTACTACTAAATACTTACCACTTACCACTAATTACTTTTAATATATTCAATTCTCGTCCTTCCTGCAAGGGGGAGGACGAACGCTTTTGTTTATTTCGCGTCTTTTTCCAGCTTTTTGAACGCGGCGGGGAGGAACTCTAAAATGCGTTCGGCTGTAACGGACGTCTGACCGAGGGATCGGGCGGCAAGGTCTCCCGCCAGGCCGTGGACGTAAACGCCGATTTGCGCGGCGTCAAACGGGTCGTACTGCTGGGCGACCAGCGACGCGATTACGCCTGTCAGGACGTCGCCCGCCCCGCCGGTTGCCATGCCGGGGTTCCCTGTCTTGTTGGTATACGTATGAATTCCGTCTGTTACAACGGTTTTGTGTCCTTTGAGAACAATAATAGCGCTGAGTTGAAGAGCCATCTCTTTGGCTGCGTCTATCTGCTCCTCTCGCGTCTGCTTTTCCGTCGCGCCAGACAGTCGGGCGAATTCCCCCGGATGAGGCGTCAGGATTCTCGGATGGCTTGCCTTGAACTTCAAAGAACTTCTCGACAGGGCGTTGAGGGCGTCCGCGTCGATTATCATTGGTTTGTCGGATTTCTTGTACAGAACCCGGACAAGCTCGTCCAGTTCCTTTGACTGCCCCAGCCCCGGACCGATAGCAATTACCGACGCCTTTTGCGCTTCTTCCAGAATCGGATTGAGCGCGGCGTGAGATATTTTCCCGGACTCGTCGCAGGGCAGGGGGATGGTCGTGTACTGGCGGTCGTATCCCGCCACGACTTCCAGACAGACGTCCGGAACGGCGACGCGCGCCAGTCCGCAGCCGCTTGCCAGCGCAGAAGAGCCGCACAGCGACGGCGCCCCGTACATGCCGCGGCATCCGCCGACTACTAAAACGGTTCCGAACGATCCTTTATGCGAATCCGCCTCTCGCGGTTTAAGTTTGAATCTCATCTGATCAAAGGGGGGAAAACAGTGGATATCGGTTATAATACTCTATACGGTAATTATACCATATAATAAAGAACGTCAAGAGAGAGGGAACGGTCTGCAATCCCAAAGAGTGTACACAACTTCTTCTTGCGAAGATAGACAAGATGAGAAGCAGAATCGCGTCCTGAAAGGACGCAACCCTTGTAACCGTGGGCTTCAGCCCACGGAATAATCACGCTATACTCCCCCTATCGCTTTAGCCGCATTTCCTCCTGCGCCCCAAAGGGGGCGCGGGAGGAAATGCGTATTCTTCGATATTCTATTTATTCATGTTCCACTCCGGCGGTTGAAACCGCCGGTTACAATGAGTTTCGTCCCTGTCGGGACTTTAGCGAACTAAAGTTCGCTATCGCTATCGCGACATCTCATTGTTCATTCGGACA
The DNA here is from genome assembly GCA_017557195.1 of Thermoguttaceae bacterium. Classification (GTDB taxonomy): domain Bacteria; phylum Planctomycetota; class Planctomycetia; order Pirellulales; family Thermoguttaceae; genus RUG11551. The sequence continues at coordinate 38,069 of JAFZAL010000133.1, forward strand.
AATCATCTTAGATCAGGAAAAATTTGCGTGTACCCAATCTCAGATGTTACCGCAAAAATCCGTTAAACGCTCGCGGACGGGTGCGGATTTGACAGAGCGGCGTTATACTGGTTTATTGCTTTTTGAAGGATAGCTTTTTCTGATTTAGTAAGCATGTCAATCGACAAGACTGTAATAATCTGCTTGCGGTTTTTATCGTAAACGATGGGGATGAACTCATCCTGATAACGAATCACCGCCTTGCTTCTCGCTAAACTTTGCTTTTTCAAAAAACAGAAATATTTCCCGTGCGAGCAAATCTGGCTCATCTCTTTATATTGTTTTTTGCTGATAGCTATACCAACCCGTTCCAGCGTTCGGCGTTTGGTATGGAGTTCCAGATTTTTACATTTTGAACGATGTTTCCTTCTCATAATAACTCTCCGTTGAATGAAAGTAATTCCGTGACAGAAAAAATCCAAACCAATAATAACGATATTTGCTCTTCAGGGGAACCTGAATTTCCAGAAAATCGAACAAAAATGAGAATTATTGCGCCTGACAAGTTTGCATTGTAGCGGTTAGATAAAATAGCGAATTGTCAGATCGTCTATTGAAATCTCCTATTTTAACATTTCTCGATATTGTAAAAAGCAAAATATTGGATATAATAATCAGTAAAGCAAACGATATAAGAATTCGAGGTTTCCAAATGGATGATTTATCTAAAAACTCTGACGTCAACGATATCCCCGACAGCGCTTTGGGCGTTGAGATGAATCGCGATATACCTCTCGGCGACGGCGAACGAGCGATTTCTGTCCTGTACGCTCTGCAGAAACAACGCGAGTCCAGCGCCGATTCTGGTTCGGTTGAATATCTCGCCCCGGAGTTGACGGCGCAGATTGACTCGTTTTCCATGTACGACGTCGTCGTTGAGACTTTACAGCGGTTTCAGGAGGAAAACGTCTGCCCGACTGTTCCGATTTCGCCCGAGACGCGACTGGAAGAACTCTTTCCCGCCAAAGGACGCGAGAAAAACTGGAAACGGTTTATTCACGATTTGCAATATCAGGATTGGGATACTGGACGAGCGGTATTTCTCAGAATGCCTCGGTCTGTATCAAAATTTACATCCCCTTTTAATGTTGCTTTTGTAGTTATTTTGGTCTTGTCCATTCCGATTGGAATACTCAATGCGTTTAACGTCATTGAGTGTTTCCCGCAGTGGCTAAGATTTGCCTATTTTTGGATATGTCAGTTTTTGTATTTCTATCTTGGAATTTATATTCTTATCTACTTTATTTTAGACTATCTGCCTTTTAGATTTTATACGAATGTATTCAAGCAAGAATACGATACGGTAGAAAAGCTGTCGCGTTATCTCAAGGAAATTAACCTTTTCAGAATTTCTGACCCCGACGCGGAAACGCTTGCCAAATCCGGCTGCCCGATTTGTAAGAAGATACTCGATTTTCTGTCTTGTCAGTCGAGAATTCCAGAAAATGAATTGAATTTACAAACCCGACTGGATTCTCTATTCCATGGAAACAAAGCGTATTCCGTTTGGAATGGTCTGTTGGAGAAAATGACGAAAGAGAAATTCAATCTGCCATACATGATTCCGCTCCTGCTTAGTTCGAGCTCTGTAATAATTAAATGGTTTTTGAATTTTCTTTCTTGGTTTGTTGCAGCGGGCTTTGCAATAGGAGTTGGATATGTAGTGTATTTCAGCTCGTTTAATATTTCGGCGCCAAGGGATTTTCTAATTGACAGAATCCCATTTTTGATGCATTGTCACTATATGTGGATGCTGTTTTCTCTGGTTTTTGTCACTTACCTGCTAGCAGCGACGCTTATAATGGCGATAATAGCCATGTTCGACTACTTCCTCTTTCCGCGGTACAGTTTTCCAGTTCGTTATCAGACCGTTGCCAATCTTGTCAATCGGTTCCGCGCCGCCAACGTGGAATGGCTGGCGGAGAACTGCCCGGAATCGCTGGACGTCAAACTGCGGACGCTGGCGTTTCCCAATGCGGATCAGAAAGAGGTTATCGAGAAGTTAAAATCGGAACTGACGCTGGAAGAAGAGCAGATTGAGGATTTCTGATTATATCATAATAACCCCGCTGGATCTCGGGTTCATGTTCATCGGGATTTCTTCGGCGCCGAGGATGGTCAGGTACGGGAACCGGTCTTGGAATAACGCCTGAACCAGAGCGCGGATTTCCGACGACGTAATCAAAACCGGCGGGCGGCGCATTGTACGAAGCTGTTCGATTTCAATTGCGAGTTTCTGGTCGAGCTGCGCTCGGAGCGACGGCGAAATGCCGATTTCCACGTCGTTGTCGACGATGCGGCAGTTGTCGCGAATGGTTGTTTGCAGGTCAGGCGAAAGCATAATCGCCAGGATTTCGTTGTCGGAATCGGCGCAGGACGTGCAAATCGTTCTGCCGAGCTTGACTCGAACCCGTTCGACTTGTTCAATCAGATTCCCCGACGGGGCGCTGCCCAGGACGTCTAAAATCAGTTCCAGCTGACGAATCGGAACGCGCTGTTTGAGCAGTCGCTGTAACACCTGTTCGACGGCGGAAAGCGTCATGACGCTGGGAATCAGCTCGTCGACGACGGCGGGCGACGTCTTACGAAGCTGGTCGATTAACGCCTTGGCGGAATCGCGCGTGAGCAGTTCGTCTGCATGCAGAACGCAAAGCTCTTTGAGATGGTTGAAAATCAACTCAGACGGCTCGCGTATGACGTAACCTTGATTTTTCGCTTCTTCAATCTGAGATCGGTTAATCCAGTAGCCCGGATTTTTGGTTTCCGGCTCCTGATCGAGCAGACCGGCAACCGTCCCGTACGCGTCGCCCAAATCGACGGCAAACGCCATGTCTGGATAAATCATCTTTTTGCATACCGGGACGCCATGCAGGTTGATTCTGTACTCGTTGGGTTCCAGTTCCGCGCTGGAATCTGTCACAGATACCTTCGGCAGAAGAACTCCCCATTCCCGGGCGAAATACCGCCGCGTTTCCCGAATCGCGTCCAGCAGGGTCTCCTGGGTAAAGACGCCTGTAAGCCCGCGCCCGAGCTGAATTTCAATCGGGTCGACGGTTAACAGGTTGTCTACCGCTGACGCCTTTTCCGATTCCGTCTTTTGAACGAGAATCTCTTCGCTGCGCCGCTGCTGTTCTTTGTTCCGTTCGTTGAGAATCCACGCCAAGCCGACAAACCCGGTTCCCAGCAGCATAAGCGGGATTTTGGGAAGCTGAGTCAACGTGAGGAGGAACAGAAAAACGCCGGTCGCCAACAGCGCCCCGGAATGGGAAAAGACTTGATGGGAGACTTCCTCCGGCAGTTCCGTCTTTTCGGCGCTTCGCGTCATGAGCATCGCCGCCGCCAGCGAGATGAGCAACGCGGGAAGCTGGCTAACCAGCCCGTCGCCGATGGTCAGCCGGGTAAAGACGTCCAGCGCGTTTGTTACATTCATGCCTTGTGACAGCCCGATAACCAGCCCGCCAACGATGTTGACTGCGGTTATACAAAGCCCGGCAATGGCGTCCCCGCGGACGAATTTGCTGGCGCCGTCCATAGCCCCGAAAAAGTCGGACTGCCGCCCCAGCTCCACGCGCCGGTTTTGGGCGTCCTGCTGGGTTATCAGCCCGGAATTGAGGTCGGCGTCGATGGCGGCTTGTTTCCCGGGGAGGGAATCCAGAGCAAATCGGGCGGCGACTTCGCTGATTCGCGACGCCCCTTTGGTAATCACGAGGAACTGAATCAGCACCAGAATCAGGAATATCACGACGCCGACAACCAGATTGGAGCCGGTAACGAAATTGCTAAAGGCGTTAATCACCTGTCCCGCCGCCAGCGCGCCGTCAGCCGGGGCGTTGGTAAGAATCAGCCGGGTCGTGGCAATGTTCAAAACAAGGCGAAACAGCGTCGCCGCCAGCAGAATCGTGGGGAAGACGCTGAACTCAAGCGGCGTGCGAATAAACAGCACCGTCGAGAGCATCAATACGGCAAACGCCAGGTTGATTGAGAGCAGAAAGTCCATCGTCCACGCCGGCAGCGGCGCCAAGAGTACCGCGACCGCCAGGATTATCGAAATCGGCAGCAGCGCGGCGCGGAGGTATCGTCCCCATGAAGAGGACGGCAAGGATTCGGACGACATCAGGGTAGGCGTTGACATATTATCTATTCGCAGGAATCGAGCCCCCGGCGATAAAACAATTACCGCCCCGACGGCTCTGTCAACGCTTATATTACTCTTTTTTCGATTTTCTGTCTATATCAATATAGAAAAATCAGGGTCGTTAGCACACAGATTCAACGGATGAAACGGATATTCACCGATTGATAAACTGTGATTCTATTATAATCGACTAAAAGAGCATTATTCTAATTCTTAATTAGATAAATTAAGAAAGAAAGGAAACTTAGACTGACCGTTAACCAATCGGCGCGAATCAGTATTCTCCCGGGGGCTTATGCACCCCGGCTCGCCAAAATCCGTGTGCGGATGACCTGCGCTTAACCAAGAGAGGTATTCCTAATTCCTAACTTAATTCTCGGGATTAACCCTGACGCGCAGAGCCGCCGCGGGACAGCAGCGTTCGCCGGGCGTTTTGCCGGGGCATTGTTTCAATCCGGCGCAGTTGAGACAGATGGCGTCTTCCAGTTTCCGCCCTTCGGCGAACGCAGCAAGGCTTTCCATGGTCGTCTGAGCGATGTTCGATTCCGCCTCCTGCGTGAAAAACGCTTGATGAGAAGAGACGATAACATTGGGAAACGTCGTCAGCCGCGCCAAGGCGTCGTCCTGCATGACGTCGCTGGAACGGTCTTCAAAGAAGTAGTCGGTTTCTTCCTCGTAGACGTCCAGCCCGGCGGCTCCGACTTGCCCGGTCTTTAACCCGTCAATGAGGGCGGCAGTGTCGATAAGCTTCCCGCGGCTGGTATTGATTATCACGACGCCGGGTTTCATTTCGGAAATGGTCTTTGCGTTAATCAGATGGACGTTGTCCGGCGTGAGCGGGCAATGGAGCGAAATAATATCGCTGTTACGGAAAAGCGTATCAAGGTCAACGTATTGGAAATGCAGTTCGTTCGCCGCTGCAGCGTTGGGGTAGAGGTCGTAGGCGAGAATGTTCATGCCGAACCCTTGTAACAGACCGATAAACACGCGACCGATTTTGCCTGTCCCGATAACGCCGATTGTCTTGCCCCGCAGGTCGAACCCCATCAGCCCGTTGATGGAAAAGTTGCTTTCTCGGACCCGGTTGTAGGCGCGATGAATCTTCCGGTTAAGCGTCATGAGCAGCCCCAGCGCATACTCCGCCACCGCATAGGGGGAATACTGCGGAACGCGAACGACCGGAATGCCGCGTTCGCAAGCCGCCTTGAGGTTGACGTTGTTGTACCCGGCGCAGCGCAGAGCGATCATCCGAACCCCGTTTTGGGCGAGGGACCCAATCGTTGGCTCGCTCAAGTCGTCGTTGACAAACGCGCAGACGGCGTCAAAACCTGCTGTCAGCGCCGCGGTTTGCGGGCGAAGCTTCTCTTCGAAATATGTCAGGTCGAATCCGTACTTTTTATTCTCCGCGTCGAAAAAACGACGGTCGTACGGCTTGGCGTCAAAAACGGCGACTTTGAAATCTTTGTTGTTCATAGTTAGTTGCGAGTTGCGAGTAGCGAGTTGCGAGAGGGGGACTAATTAATTATATTATTGTGATAAAGCGGAGACGGATTCCTGTCTATTACTCCTCGTCAGGAATGACCTCGCCGCAGTTGTATGTGAACAGGCTGATAAACGTCTCGGGACTGATGTTGTGAACGTGGAAATGAACGGAACCGTCGGCGTAGATGAAATTGCATCCGCTGGGATGGAACGAGTAGAGTTCATTCGCGTTTTCGCAATTGATCATTTCCGTTCCGTAACAAAGCGTATGGGAATAGAAAAACGCGTCGACGTCCGCCCATTTCGCGCCGGTAATCGAACTTTTATTGAGGTACTTGCCCTCTTTGTACCAGTACGGACGGCCGGCGTCCTCGAAAAACAAAAACGTGCAGGACAGCCCGTCTGTTACTTGTGACGCCTTGACGGAGTCGCCGTCCAGCTTGAGCATCCCTTCCCAGTTCATGCGTTGAGTGATCGCGCCGCTATTAAGCAGCGGCTTGGTAACGGAGGAGTCAATTTTGACGTTGGCGGCGTAGTCGGCGCGGTAGTCAGAAGTCTGAACCGTCGACGGGCAGCAAAAGGCGGGGATGTTGACCTTGTACGCCGTCTTATTGACGTCTTTATTCCAGTCAAAGCTGAAATCGAAGAGGTCGTAAACGCTTTGAAGTTCCATTTGTGGCAGAATAAACGTCAAGCAGTTGTGTTTGGGCGACGTGGTGTGCGACGGCGGAAAGCGCTGAAACGCCGCCTCGTAATTGATCATCGCCAGACCGATCTGCTTGAGGTTGTTGCTGCACTGAAGCCGTCTGGCGGACTCTCTAGCGGCTTGAACTGCGGGAACAAGCAGACCAATTAGTACTGCAATAATCGCAATGACAACCAGCAGTTCAACCAGCGTAAAGCCGGGCGTCTTTATATCTTTTCGCATTCCAGAAAAAACGTTTTGCGTTCTTGCCATATTGAAATTGACTGCTAATTATTCTGATAAAGGCGGATATAATCTTTGTTACGGAGCCAGACGGAATGCGTCGGGGTCGATCGCCAGAGCGGCTTTGAGTACCGGGACGGCGTCGCCGGGTTGGCGTCCGGAAAGAATAATCGTATTCTTACCTTTGGAGAGCGGAATTGGTCGGTTGGGGCCTGCGCCGTCGCCCCCGTAAACGGGAGACGCAACGTTGACCCACGGTTGGTCTGCTCGCTTTGAACCGTGGGAGATAACGTTCTTCTTCTCTTGTCCGTTAAGCGACATGTAACGCCACGCGCCGGACTGCGACCCGGTCTTCGCAAAGAGCCAGTATTCGCCATCGGTGGGAACGTTAAATACCAGCGCGACGCCGCCATCGGGATTCTTTGATATGGACGAAGCGTAAATCGCGTCTTTGCGCGCCTGCGCCAAAAGCCGGGCGTTTTCGCGGGAATCGACTGTAACGGAAACGACGCGCGAGAACCCGGACGGAGTTCTAATCGCAAACGCCGACGTGTACCGTCGCGCCTGTTTGACGCCGGCGGTATTGACGCGAACCGTCAGCGTTGCCGTCTGCCCGGATTTGAGCGTTCCCGACGAAGGCGTTACAGTAAAGAAATCGGCGGCGTCAGGCTGAACGATCTGGAACGAGTCGGAATAGCCCGTTCCCTTGACGAGAATCTTTATCTCGGCTTTGTCGGTGGAGGCGTCGTTTTTAGCGGACAGTTCAACCGTCTGAATTGACGTGTCAAAGGGAACCGGACGGAACGGAATCGATTCAACCCCGGTTTTATCAATCGCGCCAATACTGACGCTCGAACGGGCGGCGAAGTTCGCAACGGCTTTGCCTTTTCCGAACGCGGGCGAATTGGTCTTTAATTGAAAGCGTCCTGAAGATTCGTTGAGAAACAGCTTGTCGGACGAGTCCAGAGCGATTCCATGCTGTTCTTGCTGGTATTTGCTTTGAACGTCTTGAATTTGCTTTGCCGCGCCCCAGCCTGTAATTAAATCGTAATCGAAATCGGACTGCAGCGGCGCGAAGAACTGACGGTTTGTAACGCTTCCGCCAACGTAGAGGTTGTTGCGGCTAAACGCCTTGAACAGGGGCGGCTTACGGTTTGCCAGGGCGTCGTATTCGGACTGCGAACCGCCGGGGCTGGAAATGCCGCCGTATCCGACAACCGTGTTGTTGATAAAGTGAAGACGCCCCAAGCCGAGGTTTCCGAAAACGTTTTTAATCCCGGCGCCGACCAGGTCGAACTCGTCGCCAGCGTTGCAAAAGACGTTGTTGTAATACCACGCCGGACCGAGCTTGCATGGGGCTGTACTCACGCCGCACAGACAGCCTTCCGTTCTGTTATAGAAGAATCGGGCGTTGATCTGTCCGCCGTCCAGCTCCATGCCGTCGTCGTTGCCGAACCCGAAGAAATTTCCGCAGACCTCCGCGTCCTGCCAAATCGCGCCGTTGTCTTTTCCGTTGCCCAGCCCTTCGGAAACATCGTTCCAGCGGTGAGCGTCCGACCCGATAAAGTCGTTGTACCGAACGGCAACGTCTGTCGAATACCCAATGCACAGCGCGTTCGGTCCGGCGGGATGGGAATAGAACCAGCTGTTCGCCGTTCCCCGCGGGTCGTGAACCCAGTTGCGTTCAATGAGCAGATGGGACGAGTTCGTAACGTAAATTCCGGCGTCGTAGTTGATGGCTTTTCCGTTTGGCTCGTAATATTTGCCGTCAAGGTCAACTCGCTGCGTCCCGATTCTCCCATAACCGGAAATGTCGCAGTTGAGAATCTGGACGTCGCGGCAGTTGTCGAGCTGAATTCCGTGACGACGTCCGCCGCGAATCGTCAAACCCTCTAAAATGACGTATTCAACGTTAGACAGGAAAACGGCGGATTCGTTCTCGTTCCCACCGTCGATGGTCGCGCCCGGCGCCAGAATGTAACGGATATAACCGCTTTGAGTTCCCGATTCCGTAATCGTCTGCGGGGCAAGCGTTTCGTTCTGCTTTCCCAGTACAACGGTTTTGGCGACAGGGACGTCAACGGACTTCGTTTTGAATTCGCCTTTGAACTGTCGAACGCCCAGCGGGGATTTAATGGCGACTTCGTATTGATATTCCGTATTCTCTTGCAGATGAACGAACGTACCTCGAGCGCACCGCTGACCTGGCACACAAACCAGCGGGAATCCTTCTTGCCAAAGCGGGTTCTGATTGGTTTTGGTTGGCTTGACGCGAAATCGCATTTTGGACTGGAACTGTGATTCGTCATCCGGTACGCCGACGTTGACGTTGATACTGCAAACGCGGTATCCGGGAACAACTTCAAATTCCGGCGCGTTGGCGGTTAAAGAAACCGCCTCGTCCTTCTTCTCCGGTTTCGATTTCGGCACGTAGACCTCAACGAGCGTTTCCGTTTCAACGAGTTTAATCTCCGTAAAGACGAATTTCTTCCCGATTTGTCCGCGGGTTTCGATTCGCAGCAGGGCTTGAATGGAGTCCGCCTCTCCCGTATTGACAGACAACAGCGTTGGAACCGTTTTGTTATCTACGGGCGGAAATCCGTACATGGCAGGACGGGCTATTTCCTTTTTGTCTTTGAAGAGCTTGATTTGCAGGCACGCTTTTTGCGGCGCATCGGCGTCGATTTTGGCGCTGAAGAGTAAATTGACATTCTTTTTGGTCAGATTAACCGTCTGCCCCAGTTCCGTTAACCGCCCCGGCGTTTCTTTTAAGACGGTAATCTCGACGCCGTTGGGAACGGCTTTGACCTCGGTAGAATCGGAATAATGACGCCAGTTGGTTAACGGCGGCGTCAGCAAGGACGCCGCTTCATCTGCATTAACAGCTGTTGCATAAAGAAGAACAAACAGCAGAATGGTTAATCGTTTCATGATTAAAATTCGTCGTCAGGGATGATTTCCCCGCAGTTGTATGTAAAGAGACTGACAAACGTTTCCGGATTAATATCGTTTAAGATGTAATGAACGGAACCGTCGCAAAAAACGAAATTACATCCTCCCGGATGGAAGGAATATATCTCGTTGTCATTTCTGCAGTTGAGAAACTGGAATTTGTTGCATACCTTATGGGTGTAGAAATAGGCGTCTCTGTCAGCCCATTGCGCGCCTGGAATAGTATTGTCGTTTGCGTACTTGCCTTCTTTATATTTGTAGGGCCGACCCGCGTCTTCAAAAAACAAAAACGTGGTCGACAACCCGTCTGTAATCTGAGACGCCTTGACAGACTTGCCGTCTGTCTTTAGGACTCCTTCCCAATTCAGACGCGAAGTAATAGGTTTATTTTCGCCAACCAAAGGTTTGATATAATCGGTAGTGGGATCAATATAAACGTCGGCGGCGTAGTCTGCGCCGTAGTCGTTGTATTGAACCGTTGACGGACAGCGAAAAGCGGGAATGTTGACCTTGACTGCATCAATATTGACGTCTTTATTCCAGTCTTTCTTGAAATCAATACGGTCGTAAACGCTTTGAAGTTCCATGAACGGCAGAATGAACGACAGACAGTTGTGCTTCGCCGGCGTGTCTATATGAGACGGCGGAAAGCGTTTATACGACGCCTCGTAGTTAATCATCGCCAAACCGATCTGTTTGAAATTGTTGCTGCACTGAAGACGTCTTCCGGATTCTCTTGCAGACTGAACGGCTGGAAGGAGCAGCCCAATCAACACCGCGATAATCGCGATGACAACTAACAGTTCAACCAGCGTAAAACCGAAAGTCTTTCTTTCGTTTCCCATTTTTTCCCCCAGTGAAAAATCTGTTAAACTCTCATTTTAAAAAAGTATAAAATTCCGATGGCTGTTGCCAGCCAAAGAATAATGCATATAATTAACGGTTTATCCGAAACAATCGCGTCTACAGGACCATCGTGTTTTCCGCTCATGGAGTCGAGCATGAACCGAAAAATCCCGTAAAAAACAAACGGAACCGTATAGATTAAACAGGACGTGTTATGAAGCGCAATGGTGTCAGATGAAACGGTGTAAAGCATATAGGACAGCAAAGAGCATGTGGCAGTAACTCCAAGCAGGACGTCCAGAAATTGGGAAGAGTAAATTTGCAAGGAAGAACGATACTCGGAGTCGGCTCCAACGCATTCCATTCGACGTTTGCCGAATCCCATAAATAACGACATCGACCACCCGCAAATCAAAATCCATTGCGACGGGACGGCTAATAAAATAGCGCAGCCGCCGAGAATTCTCAAAACGAATCCTATTGCGATGCAAAAGACGTCAAGAAGAACCTGTTTGCGAAAAAGAAAATCGTAAACAAAACTATTACAGAGATATGCCGCTCCAACTATCGAAAAATATACAACAGGTTTCTGAAATTCTTCCCGATAAAAGTACATCCCCGCCAACGCTGCAAACGGAACCAGGATCAAAAGAATAAAAATTGTTATTGCAACTGGAATTGAAATCTTGCCCGAGGCAATGGGACGATTGCATTTTCGCGGATGCTGACGGTCAGATTCGCGGTCGCAAATGTCGTTAAGAATATAAACCGCGCTGGACCATGAACAAAAGCAGACGGTAGCAAAAATAGACAACAGCGCTGCCGTCCAGACGTTGGGCGTCCACAGCGCTCCCGAAAACAGAAGCGGAAATAACACGAAAACATTTTTGAACCAATGTTTCGGACGAAGTAACTGTATCAGTGAGTACATGGTTAAAAATGGCTAAAATTATGAACACATAAATACATTGTATTTATTATAGGCAATTATCTGACAAAAGCAAGGGGACGCGATTTTAAATTCTTTTTTTATTCAAAAATGAGAAAAAATACATCTCCCCCCCTTCACATTCAATTTGTATTGTTTAAGATTAAATATAGAGAAATAATTTTCTCAAAAAGAAATACATGAGTGAGTCGTTTCAAACGACTTTAGAGCGAATGTAGTCAAAAACAAACCGATTTTACAACAAATTACCACATCAGCGAAAGCTGAATTCACGAGATTGGTTTGTCAGGGCGGCATTCCTGTGCTTACATATATCTGTTGCATGGGAGTGTCTGTCCTGTTATGTTATTCGTGGTCCCTGTGGTAAGGGTGTTGTAAGTAACTGACAGGTGCAGACTCTCCCTCTTTTATTTCTTGTTTTATCGTTCCAAAACCAGCTGACAAACAAAATATATCAATATTTTGAGACGTTCAGTCAACTTCGTTTTCCTTTATGCTGTAACGGTAGATTCTCCTTAAAGAACAGGAATGAATTATGCTGCAGCAGCGTCAAAATCTGATCATGATGAACTTTTTAAAAAACCTTAGCAGTCCTCGTATTCGTATCAGCGTTTTACTGACCGTTTCAATTCTCGTAATGCTGATTTGTTATCGAAACTTGCCTATTCTATACATTGGATTGATTGAGTTGCTCGCTTTTACCGGATGTGTTGTGTTTTTCAAAAAGGTAGACATTACCCAATACGAACTGTTCTTGTATAAACCTCACTGGTTTTGGCGAATTTGCGAATGGTACTGGACGTTGTGGTTTTGCTTTAATTTTATAATGCCAAGGCTTATTAGAAAATACCCATCATTGTTACATTTTCCATACGAACTAAATAAAGTGTTTAGATATTTTCCCGACATTTCAGGTTATGAATTCTATATTTCACTCTTGATAATTTTACCGATTATAGTATTGACGATGCCCTTATGTATTTATTTATTCCGATGCATTTTTAAACCTGTTTCAGAATTATTTCTAAACGTCACTCAATTTGAAAAGCATTTTCTTGTTCTTTCGTCGAGTATATTGATTGTTATACTACTTATTATCTGTTCTAAAACAAGCTTTTTTGTATACCCAACTCATACTGATAACTATATCAGTGAATCATCAGATAAAATCAATATGAAATATTATGATATTAACAATTTCTTTGAAACAGATACTTATTCTTTTTTTGCTAATCCAATGTATTCTTATTATGACGATACATTTCGTCATCCTTTTTTTTCATGTGTGTTTCTTCTTTTTATGCCTTTGATTCAATTGATAGCGTTTGCAGTCAATATGGTATATGAATCACAAGCTTATTCGTTTGCTATAAGTGTAGGAATAGTTCAGATTTTTTTATATGTTTCTTGTGTAATACCTATTAGCAGACTATATTCATATTTCACTACTCGTTGGTTTTACCAATTATTATCAGTCATGTACGTTTGTTCTTTTCCAGTAATTTTTTCCATTGTACCAGAGCGTCTTATTTTTACAAGTATTTTACTTTTATATTCAATATATTTTATTCTTAACAACAGAATTGCTTATAATTCTATAAATACCATTTTCATATCTCTTGGAGCTATTGGGGCTACATCGTTATCAATCATTCCAATTTCATTTGCACTTTTATTACGTAATAAAATAAAGGTAATACTTATACTTTTATGTCTTTCAGTTGTCATTATAATAAGTCGTAACATGATTTTTTCACATGGCATATATGGGATAAATCATTGTTTTGAACAATGTAATCAGTTTTCTATAACAAAATCTTTAGTTAATAATTATACTCAACTTATATATTCCTGTTTTATGCTTCCATCATATGAAATAATTGAATGTTTTCCATATGGTATAAGAAATCCCAATGATAATGCTTTCATTTCAATGTGGATAGTTCAAAAAAGCAGCGTTCGAGATATTGCTATAGGTATTGTTATTGTATGTTTGTGTCTGATATCTATTGTTCATAGTTTTAGGTTTTCAATTGTTAAAGTATCAGGTTTTTGGTTATTTATTTCTTTTGCCCTTATAGGCGTAATAGGTTTTGGCAATTCTCAATGCGTCCTGTATTGTTCCTATTTTTCGTGGGCGATTATTCCTCTTACGCTGCTGCCGTTTTATTGGCTATGGCAAAAGTATCCGCGCCTGCCTATTCCGCAAGCGCTATATCTGTTTGCCGCATATTTAGCGATTAGCAATTTGTACTTTCTATATCAGGTCGTTCAGATCGTCAGCGATCGCTATATTGTCCCGCCGGGAATGTGAGATAAGTTCTCCTTGACAATCCGCGCCAAATCGGTATGCTGGATGGCATGAATACACGAATTATTGGCTGTCATCTGTCGGTTGCGAAGGGGTTTGCCGCGTTGGGAAAGGACGCGGAGCGGATCCAGGCGACTACGTTTCAGTTCCATTCCCGAAACCCCCGCGGAGGAGCGGTGAAAAAGCGCACGGATGCCGATATCGCCGCGTATGTTCAGCTGGTAGACCTTGTCGGGTGCGTCTCGCCGGTCGCGCATGCGCCGTATACGCTCAATCCGGCGTCGGCGGACGAGGCGGTTCATCAGTTTGCTCTCAAGGCGTTTCAGGAAGACTGGGCGAATCTGCGCCGGCTGCCGAAATGCTTGTATAACTTCCATCCCGGATGTCATGTAGGGCAGGGCGCCGAAGACGGAATCAAGAGGATTATCGAAACGCTCAACATGGTTTTGAACGAAGAGTCCGAGCAGCAATTAAAAGAGCGTCAGGACAACCTGATTCTTCTGGAAACCATGTCCGGGAAAGGGTCGGAAATCGGCTGGCGGTTTGAAGAGCTTCGCCAGATTATCGACGGAGTCGAGCGATCAGAACTGATGGGCGTCTGTCTCGATACGTGCCACATCTATTCCGCCGGATACGACTTGGTCGGCGACCCGGAAGGCGTCGTGAAAGAGTTTGACGCGGTAATCGGCTTGAACCGCCTCAAGGCGATTCATCTCAACGATTCCATGCATCCGTTAGGAAGCCGAAAAGACCGCCACGCCTGTATTGGTCAGGGAACGATCGGCTACGACGCCCTGCGCCGTTTCGTCGATTTGCCGGAACTGGCAGACGTCCCCTTAATACTCGAAACGCCCAGCGATTTAGACGGCTGGGCGAACGAGATCCGGATGTTTCGGTCGTGAGGGACGGGCAGAGCGATCTCGCCCCCAAAATATAACTCTTAACAATCAACTTAAAAATGTATCGTAATTTAGTATTGATTCTATTTTCATTGTACGTTGTAACAGTCTCCGCCGTCTACGCAGACGAGCCGACATCCAAGCCAGCTAACGCGGCGGCGATTCCAACGAAGATAAGCTCTCATCATAACGCTCGATTCAAGGAGAAAGCGGCGATTGTCGCATCAGGCGGCGTTGACCTCGTTCTGCTGGGCGATTCCATTACTCATCGGCTGGACAATGTCGGCAAGACGGTTCAGGACAAGTATCTGGGAGAATATAAAAGAGTCAATTTGGGGTTCGGCGGAATCGGGACTCATCATCTGCTGTGGGTTCTGGACAATATCGACGCGGACGCCATTGAGCCCAAGGCGGTTATGCTGCTTATCGGGACGAACAACATCGGCTGGCTCAAGCAGACGCCGGAAATGACCATCGGCGGCGTAGAAGCCGTCGTCGCGAAAGTCCGAACCCTCTGGCCGAACGCCAAACTGCTCGTCATGGGCGTTTTTCCGCGCAGCGAACTGCCGACCGACCCGTCTCGCGAGAAGGTCAGAACTGTCAACGCCGCCATTTCCAAACTGGCAGACGGCGAGAACGTCGTCTTTATGGATATCGGTGACAAATTTCTCAACAAAGACGGCGTCGAAACCCGCGACATCCTTTCCGACTTCGTCCACCCGACAGAAAAGGGCTACGAAATCTGGCTCGGATCCGTCGCCCCGACGCTCAAAGCGTGGCTGAAGTAGAAAAAAGCGTTTGGAGCTTTTCTTGTTAACTTGAAAAAACTTTCGGTCGCCAGCAAGCTGGCTCCCTTTTAAGGAAGTTTTTTCAAGTTAAATAATATGAGGGGAAAACCTTTTTTGAAAAAAAGGTTCTTCCCCTCAGACTCCCCTTTCCAAAAAACTTTAGTAAGGGGATATAAAAATCTAATAATACTACTATAAATCCGCTCCTTCGTGGATGTTTTCCAGGAACTCTTCGTTGGTTTCCGTCTTTTCCAGACGAGACGTGAGCGCTTCCATGGCGTCACAGGGATTGAGTTCCGACAGAACGCGGCGGAGCGCGGAAATCTTCGCCTGTTCCTGCGGGTTGCGGAGCATCTCTTCTCGTCGCGTGCCGGAGGCGTTGATGTCGATGGCAGGCCAGATGCGGCGGTCGACAAGGGATCGGTCGAGAACGATTTCCATGTTGCCTGTCCCTTTGAACTCCTCGAAAATGACCTGGTCCATGCGGCTGCCGGTGTCGACCAGAGCCGTTGCGACAATCGTCAGCGAGCCGCCTTCTTCCACGCGTCGGGCGGAGCCGAAGAAGCGTTTGGGACTTTGAAGCGCATTGGCGTCGACGCCGCCGGACATGATCTTCCCACCGGTGGGACATTCCGCGTTCCACGCCCGCGCCAGACGGGTGATGGAGTCCAGGAAAATCAGCACGTCGCGACCGTATTCGACCATTCGCTTGGCTTTTTCGAGAACGATTTCCGAGACCTGAATGTGACGCGACGACGTCTCGTCAAACGTGGACGAAATCACCTCGCAGTTGGGGCCTTTGACCTGGCGCTCCATGTCGGTAACTTCTTCCGGGCGCTCGTCAATTAAAAGCATGATGACGTACAGGTCAGGATAATTTCTCAACGCAGCCTTTGCCATCTTTTGCATGAGAATGGTTTTGCCGGCGCGGGGCGGGCTGACGATTAACGCTCGCTGACCGAACCCAAGCGGGGTGATGAGGTCTGTAACGCGCGTATTGAGTTCGTCCGGCGTCGTTTCCATTTTAATGCGTTCCGTCGGGTGGATGGCGGTGAGGTCTTCAAAATCTTTGTGACGTACCAGCTCGTTCGGTTCGCGATAGTTGATAGCCTCAATGCGAAGGAGCGCGAAATACCGCTCGTTTTCCTTCGGCGGACGAATCTGACCGGAAATGGTAACGCCGTTTTTCAAGCCGAATCGTCGGATCTGGCTGGGCGAAACGTAGATGTCGTCCGGGCAGGAAATGTAATGGTAATCGGCAGATCGGAGGAACCCGAACCCGTCGGGCAGAATTTCCAGCGTGCCTTCCCCGTAAATGAGTCCGTTGAGCTTGATTCGCTCTTTGAGTATGCGGAAAATGAGGTCTTGACGCTGCGCGCCTTCCACGTCGACGACTTCCAGATTCTCCTTTCGGGCGACTTCAATCAGCTCCGACATGGACAGCTTCTGCAAGTCCGCCAGGTTGTTGAAGTTGGTTTCCCGCAGCTTCTTGTAGATCTTGTCAAACTCGTCCTCGTCCTGACGTCCATGATTGATTTCCTCCGCCAGCTCTTCTGCAAGGCTTAACGGCTCGGCTTCCAGATCGATCGGGTCGTCCTTCAAGAGATTTTCATCAATGTCGTTCGGGTTGACCTCGTACGGCTTAGGCTTGCGCGGCGGACGGGGCGCGTCTTCCGGCATCGCCAGCGGGTCGTTGTCGTTGAACGAATAGGAGTTGTACTGATATCGGTTGTACGGTCGATACGGGCGGTTGTACCCGGAGTTGTTGTAACGGTTATTGTATCCCCCGCCGCCGTACTGACGGTTATTGTACCCTCCGCGGTCGTTATTGTAATTGTTATTATAGTTGTTATTGTAATTGTTGTATCCGCGATTGTACGGGCGGTTATTGTAGTTTCGGTTATACCCGTTGTTGTAGTTCTGATCGGAATCGGAGGTTGACTGGTTGTCAGAATTCGTCGTTTGCTGGTCGTAAGAATCGGCGCTGGCGTTGTCGCTGTAGTCTGAATAGTTGTTGTTTCCAGAGTAATACTCGTTTCGATTCTGATAATAGCCGTTGTTGTCTGAATAGCGATTCTGCCCGTCGTACCGGTTTTGATATCGGCCCTGCCCGTATGGTCGATCCTGATAGGAGTACCTGTCCTGATTGTAGTTGTTGCGATTGTTCCACGTCCGCTGACCGTCGCGGTTGTAACCCTTTCCGTACGGATAGCGGTTGTCGCCCGACCGATTGTGTTCGCTTCCTCGTCCGGTCATGCCCAGATTGAGCGTCTGCGGGTCGTTGAGGTCGAGCGTTTTGGACCGGTTCTTTTTATTGAACTGTCCGGAGGACGAATCGCCAAAACCGTCCAGGCGTTCCGGCAATTCCTCGTTGGAATTGAGAATCTGTTCGATGTTTTCGTTGTCGTTTTGTTCCGAACCGGAATTTAAAGGTTGGTCGTTCTGATTGTCATTGGCAGGGTTTTCATAATCGTCAAACATGCTAACAAACCTCCAATAAATAATTGAAAAGCTGGGAGGGGGTTTAATCTTTTGAATTAACAGGCAGGATTTATGAATAAATGTATTTTTCTGACTTTCATCAATAATATATAATTATAATCAAAATTTCAGAAATGAAAAGAGGGGGGAGGGGGTGAATGCGTAATTCGTAATGCGGAATTACGCAAGCGGGGACGAGAGGGGGTTGGTAGAAGCCTTTCGGAGTTACTGTAATGAAGTCAAGTAGGTGAATAAGATAAATGTTGAATAAAAATCAAAAATTTTCTTACGCAATTTGGCTTTATTACAGTAACTCCGAAAGATTATCTCTTTAGCATCTTTTCGGCAGTCTCCGCCCATTGCTGACCGACGTAGTCCAAGCCGTCGACGCCGAAGTGGATCTGGTTGTTTCCGTTTCCGCGCTGTTCGCGAGTCAGGACGTCGGTATTGGGACCTTCAAAGACGAGCGGGTCGTCATCAATGAGTTGTTTTTGCGCTTCCAGCGCTTCGCCGCCGGACTTCCAATCTTTGCCTTTCCTGCAGTAGGAAACCAGCGCAACGCCCCACGGGACGTCCCAGCCAGCTTCTTTGCGCGACATGTAAATCACCGTCCGGAGTTTGTTGTAGTACTCGTCCTTTTTCATGTCGCGTGAGTGATCGGATTCTCCCTGATGCCACAGAATCCCGGCGAAGTTCCCGTTCAAGGCGCGAATGGCGGGGAGAAGTCGGTTCTCGAGGAAGTCGGTTCCCGGCTGCCATTGAGAAACGCTCGATCCGCCGTATCCGGTCGCAACGGTTCCGACTGGAACGCCTAGCTTTTCCGAGAGGGCGTCGGCAAACGGAACCCAGGTAGAGCCGTTTTCTCCCGTCGCGCCGCGCTGCGGGTCGCAGGACGGAATCCAGGACTTGAGTTTTAAATCGTACATGACGGCGTTGCCGGTCTTTGTGAACTTGTGCATTCCGTTGGCGACGTCGCCGTGGTTGGCGGAGTTCGACTGTCCGCACGTAATGAAGATTTCTCCAACGCCGATCTTATCCAGCGTCGCGGCTGCGACAACGGCGCCGGACGCGTCTTTGGCTGTTACTGTTACACTGTGCCAGCCGGCGGGCAGAGTAATCGCGCCTAAATACGACCCGCAGGGATTGATATTCAGCGTAGATTTGGCGCCGGTGTCGGCGACGGCTTCGATGGACTCGATTGTAACGCCGTCAGCCGTCTTGAACGTACCGGAAATCGGAACCATCGCTGAGCCGTCTTTGCCGCGCTGATAGAATTCGATTCCGGACTTCGCCTCGTTGGTCGTCAAGACCGCCTTGCAGGGTCGAATAAACGTATACAGGTTCGCAACGGCGTACTTGGCTTTGTCGTAGTTGAACGTGAAGTCCGACTCGCCTGTCGGGGCGTTTCCAATTCCAAACGCCTTGGGATTGTTTTTATTGGACGGCGTGAAACTGTTCAGAGCAAAAACCGTTTGCAGGGCGTCAAGATTGTGAACCTGCATAGAGCCGTATCCCGCCGGCTCGCCCCAATGCGGGGCGTCGTTGATATCGTACGTGAACGGGTTGCCTTCGGAAATCGCGCCCTTCGCATCCTCAGCGGGAATCTGGTGCGTCGATGGCCCTCTGCCGGCAATCGTTCCCTTGGCTCCCTGTCCGTAATTGCAGGGCCAGAATTCCAAATAGCCGCGCTTAAACTTGCCGGTCGCAACGCCCTTGACGTTGGACGTTACTTCCAGATTCTTCACAACCTGCTGATAGAAAATGCCGGACGGGAAATCCGGGACGCCGATCTTGGCGGCGTCGGTTGTCACGTTGGCGGAATCGAATGTAACAAACACGTATTCCAGCGGAGCGTCCGCCGTCGGCGCGTATTCCAGACAGTACCCAACGCGGTCGAACAGAACCCCTTGCTCTTTGAGCTTCTGGACGTTGTCTGCCAATTCGTACTTTGTCCCGGATGTATGGAGGTTGTCGTACATCTGATTGGCGATATTCATGCCCTGAACGAGCGTATACCCTTCAAGACAGGGCGAACCTTTCAAACTGGCGGGAACTGTAACAGCGTCCTGCGCCAAAACGGAAACGGCTGACAAAAGCGTCAGACACAGCGATAATACAATCTTTTTCATGATAAATTCTGATAGTATAAATAACGAACAACCTTGGCAGGCGCGAACAATCCTTGCCGATAACTAATTAACCAGCGCACTCAGCATGTCCGCCGTTTGGAGGAACTTCGGGAGAATCTGATTGTATTTCTCGACGTTTTCGGGAATTGGGATGAGGATTTCCTGAGTCTGGTGGATTTCGTCCAGACGGCTGAAGTCGCTCCAAAGTCCGGTTCCGACGGCGGCGATTGCAGCGGCGCCCAAGGCAGCGGCGTCTTGGTCGATGTTGGTCTTTTCCACTGAACGGTTCCAGGCGTCACAGTAAATTCGTCTCCAGATTGGGCTGATCGCCCCGCCGCCAACCAGCAGAGTTGCCTGCGCGGACGCGGCGCTTTGAGCGTCTTTGACGAGAATCGAGTCCAGCGCGTCAAACGCCTTGCGGAGGTTGAGCGCGACGCCTTCCAACGCAGCGCGAATGACGTCCGCCCGGGTGTTACTGAGGTCTATATTGAACAGCCCGCCGCGCATGGCGCTCGACGGTTCCAGAGACGACCCGCCGGCAAACGTCGGGTTGAGCAGCAGCCCTCGCGCCCCGATTTCAGATCCTTTGTCCGCCTCGTCCATCATCAACGCGTAGGCGTTCTGACCGGTTTGTTCCGCTTTGGCGATTAAATCCTGGCAGAAGTTGTCGCGAATCCATCTCAGCGTCGTTCCCGCCGAGAAAATAGCGGTTGCTGACGCGAACTGCCCCGGAACGACGTGAGCGAAAACGTACGGAAGGAACTTGTCGTCCAACAGCGGTTGAGAACTGGAAACGGCTATCCAGCTTGACGACCCCAGCGAGGCGTACGACCGTCCGTCCGTGTACGCTTTCGCGCCCAAAGCCATGCAAGAGTTGTCAACCCCGCCGGCGCAGACTTTGACCGTCTGCGGCAAGCCTAACTCCGCCGCCGCCTGAGCGGTCAGCGTTCCCAAAACGCCCGTCGACGGGTACAGTTCCGGGAAAATTGAGCGAGGCAGCCCGGCGGACTCGATGATTTCCTCTGAATAGTTCCAGTCCGTCAGCGAGTACCCGCCGCAGCCGGACGCGTAAGAATAGTCCGTCGCCGCGACCCCGGTCAGCCAAAAGTTGACGTAGTCTTTCGTCCCGATGAACTTGTCCATCTGCTCAAACATGTCCGGCAGATGTTCTTTGTACCACAGCAGCTTGAAAATCGTGTACAGCCCCGGCGGGAATCCCGCCCCGGTTTTCCGATACCACGACGCGTAATCGTTTGTTTTGAAGTACGATTCCGCCTGATCGCCAGCGCGGCTGTCCGACCAGATAGGCGTGGAATCCAGCAGCAGCTTTCCGGACTTGTCCAGCGGCACGCACCCGAGCGAATGTCCGGAAAGAGCAATTGCTTCCACCTGATTCGGGTCGGCTTTCGTTTCCGCCAGCAGTTTTTTCGTTGACGCGATAATCGCCATGCGCCAGTCTTCCGGACGCTGTTCGTGCCATCCGGACTGCGGATAGTACGTAGAATATGATTCAAAAGACGCCGCCAACAGCGTCCCGTCGTTTTCGTACAGAGAGGCTTTCGCCCCGCCGGTTCCTAAATCGTAAGCAAGCAGCATGGGGTGAGGGAGTAGGAAATAGGGAATGGGGAATAGTGGACGCTTCGCGTCCGAGGCTTTATTCCTTAATTATACAGAATCTTATTCTAATTGCAATAGGTAGAAAAAGAAAGGCGAGCTGGGGTGCGTTAGCCACCGGAAAAGCTCACGCGGAGGCGCGGAGGCGCGGAGGATGTTCGAGAAGTTTTAAAGACTTCTTTGTGTTCTTTGTGGTAAAATTTCTTAAGCGGACTTCGTCCGCGACCCGGTAAGGTATTCGGCTGAGTCGTAG
This sequence comes from Thermoguttaceae bacterium, assembly GCA_017557195.1. GTDB lineage: Bacteria > Planctomycetota > Planctomycetia > Pirellulales > Thermoguttaceae > RUG11551. The sequence continues at coordinate 59,875 of JAFZAL010000133.1, forward strand.
GAAGTGTACGGGTCAAAGAAACAAAACCGCCCCAGAAATGTCTTGTTTCCGGGGCGGTTATTGTTTGATGTCAGGTTGTCAATTTAACGTTATTCCTGGGTTCCCATGAGGAACTTGTCGATGTCGGCGGCAGCGGCGCGGCCGGCTCCCATGGCGAGAATAACGGTCGCGGCTCCGGTAACGATGTCGCCGCCCGCCCAGACGCGGTCTTTGGTCGTCTTGCCGGTTTCTTCGTTGGCGATAATGTATCCGCGTTTGTTGAGTTCCATGCCGGGGGTCGCCTTTGTAACAACCGGGTTGGCGCCGGATCCGACGGCGACGATAACCGTATCGCAGTCGCGGACGAATTCCGACCCTTCAACCGGAATCGGACGGCGGCGGCCGGAAGCGTCCGGTTCGCCCAGTTCCATCTTCTGGCATCGGACTTGGCAGACCATGCCTTTTTCGTTGCCGATGTATTCAACAGGATTGGTAAGGAAGGCGAACTCGACGCCCTCTTCTTTAGCGTGATGAACTTCTTCTCCTCGGGCGGGGAGTTCGTCCTGAGAACGGCGATAGATGATTGTAACGGAATCCGCGCCGAGTCGCAGAGCGGTTCGAGCAGCGTCCATGGCAACGTTTCCGCCGCCGATAACGCAGACTTTCCCGCCGCGAACGATGGGCGTGTCACATTCCGGGAATTTGTACGCCTTCATGAGGTTTGATCGGGTCAGATACTCGTTGGCGGAATAGATGCCGCCGAGGTCTTCGCCCGGCGTGCCCATAAAGGACGGCAGACCGGCGCCGACGCCGATATAAACCGCGTCAAAACCTTCTTCGTTGAGCAGTTCGTCGACGGTAATCGTCTTGCCGATAACTTCGTTCGTCTCGATTTTCACGCCCAGCTTTTGCAGGTA
>JAFZAL010000134.1 GCA_017557195.1 Thermoguttaceae bacterium
CTATTTCAACTCTTACTCTAATTTAATACATCTTATTATTTATCTAGTTTACCACAAATTTTAATTTTGTGCACCCTTTAGAGCAAAAATTTTTAGAAATAGTTTTTGATATATTTATATGACAATATGTGCACGTGGAAAACTTTCTGTTGACATTGCGCTATTTCGAGCCTTCTTTTGCCTCTCCCTTCCATAATTTTCGTATCATAGTATAATATTTGTAGAATTAAGCGGTTGATTTTAAGAGAGCGGCTGGAAGCGAAAAGCTTTTATCTGCTCCCTATTCCCTACTCCCTATTCCCTAACAACACATGCATCCAACATTAGAGCGACTTTTAACTGACAAACCGGTAATCATCGACGGCGCGTGGGGCACGCAATTTCAGCTCCTTGGTCTGGGTTCTGGAGAATCCCCGGATTTATGGAACCTTTCTCACCCGGATCGCGTATTGAAAGTAGCTAAAGGCTACGTTGACGCCGGAAGTCAGGTTATAATTTCGAACACCTTCGGCTCAAACCGATACACCTTGCAAAAAGCCGGCGGCGACCCGGATCAGGTTTTTGAAATCAACAAGGCGGGCGCTGCGATTTCCCGTCAGGCGTGCGAAGGAACCGATTGCCTCGTTTTCGCGTCGATGGGACCGTCAGGGGAAATCCTCATGATGGGTCAGGTAACGGAAGACGACCTGTTCGAAGCGTTCAAGGTTCAGGCGGAAGGACTGGCGGCAGGCGGAGCGGACGGTATTGTTATCGAAACGATGTCCTGCCCGACTGAAGCGTCTGCGGCGGTTCGCGCGGCGAAGACAACCGGATTGCCAGTCGTTGCCAGCATGACGTTCGACTCCGGCAAAAACAAAGACCGCACCATGATGGGCGCAACGCCGGAAAAAGCGGCAAAAGCCCTCTTAGCCGCCGGCGCCGACATCCTCGGGTCCAACTGCGGAAAGGGAATCGAAGGGTTCATTCCCGTCTGCCAGCGGCTTCACGACGCATCCGGACTGCCCGTCTGGATCAAAGCGAACCGCGGCTTGCCGGAAATTGTCGACGGCGTTGCAACGTATTCCCAAACGCCAGAACAGTTCGCCTCCTTCGCCCCGGCTTTGGTTGCCGCCGGTGCCGGCTTTTTAGGCGGCTGCTGCGGAACAGACCCTTCGGTTATCGCCGCGCTGGTCGAATGGAAGAAAGGCAATAGGCAGTAGGCAGTAGGCAATAGAAAATTAGGTTCGTAACGCGCTTGCGTTTTCTCGCAACTCGCTCCGACAGGGTCGGTTCCCAATTGGAAGCGGGTAGCGCCGAAAAAAGCTTTTTCGGAGGCAAAACCTCATCCTCTCGCCCGTGCGGCTTCGCACCGCAACTCGCAACTTAAATATGAAAGTCGCTCACATAATAACCCGGTTAATACTCGGCGGCGCTCAGGAAAATACGGTTTATTCCTGTATTGACCTGGCGCGGCGTCACGGAGCGACTGTTCGGCTCTTTACCGGTCCGACTACGGGACCGGAAGGGTCGCTTGTCAAGTTCGCCAAAGAACAGGGCGTCGATCTGGTTGAAATTCCGTCTTTGATTCGCGCGATTAACCCTCTGTACGACGTCCCCGCTTATTTCCAGATTCGCAAGGCGTTAAAAGAATTCGCTCCCGACGTCGTTCACACCCATTCCGCCAAAGCGGGAATTCTCGGCAGAGCGGCGGCTCATTCTCTCCGCGTTCCGCTGATCGTTCATACCATTCACGGCGCGCCGTGGTACCCGTCCGGGAACTTTCTGTCACGGTTGTTCAATCAGATTTGCGAACGCTGGGCGGCGAAACGCTGTCACAAGCTAATCTCCGTCGCCGACGCCATGACACAGCTTTTTCTCGACGCTCACATTGCCCCGGCGGAGAAATTCACCACGATTTACAGCGGCATGGACGTTGAGCCGTTTCTCAATTCCGCTTCGCTGAGAGCCCCCGTTCGACAGGAATACGGATTTCAGCCGGACGACGTTGTTATTGGAAAAATCGCCCGACTGTTTCGACTCAAAGGACACGACGACCTGATTGCCGCCGCGAAAAGCGTCTGTAACAAAAACGACAGGGTAAAGTTCCTGCTCGTTGGCGACGGGATTCTTCGGCAAAGTCTGGAAGACGCCGTTCGCCGCGCCGGGCTGACAGACCGATTCGTCTTTGCCGGTCTGGTTCCCGCTGACCGAATTCCCGCCATGATTTCCGCCATGGACGTTGTCGTTCATACCAGCTTGCGCGAGGGCTTGGCGCGGGTTCTGCCGCAGGCGCTCATTTCCGGCAAGCCGGTTGTCAGCTACGACATTGACGGCGCCCGGGAAGTCGTCCTGACCGACAAAACCGGGTATCTCATTCCCCCGCGCGACATTGACCGCCTTGCGGAATCGCTCCTTCTGCTTGCCGACGACCCGCAAAAGCGCGCTCAATTCGGACAAACCGGACGAGAACTGTTTACCGACCAGTTCCGACGCGAACTCATGGCTGACAGATTGATGGAACTGTATGGGGGAATAGTTAGAAGTGAGGAGTGAGGAGTGAGGAGTTGACGCAAGCGACTATCTCGGAGCTACGCTTGCGGCGGAAGCCTCCAAAAATCTTCTGAACATGGAAAGCCGTCTGAATAACCGGCACGCGGCAATCCTCTGCCGCGTCCATTCTGGACGCGATGAACGTTCCAGCTTGTCACTTTAAATTGCCCGCTCATCATCCTCCGCGCCTCCGCGTCTCCGCGTGAGGTTTTACCGGGCGGCTCTACCTACCCTGTGTCGCCAAAATCTTTGAATAGACGAACCAAAATACTAATACAAGTCTTTTCTGTGCGTCATAATATATGCAATCTGGAGAACTGAAAGAATTGGTTTGCCAGTAAAAAAGCGTTATTATTATACTTCCATATAAGACTAAAAATTCACTAAAAGCCCCTCTATGAAAAGCCTTGCGTATATTTTGAGCGTCTGCCTTATTCTGTCAGGCGTTTTTTCTGGCGTCTGTTATGGCTCGCATAGCGATGGAGCGGCGATTCTCAAAGCGGCTATGGAAGGCAATCTCAACCGCATTAAAGAGTTGGCTGCTCAGGGCGAGGACGTCAACGTAAAAGACAACGACGGGGCAGCGGCCTTGCACTATGCCGCCTTTACAGGTCAATTGAACGTGGTTTCGTTTCTGGTTGAATGCGGCGCGGATGTCAACGCAAAAGACAAAAAAAATGGGAAAAGCGTCTTGCATGAAGCCGTCTTTAGCGGCAATCTGGAACTGGTAAAATGGCTCGTTAAAAACGGCGCGGACGTCAACGCAAAAACCAATAATGAAGTGTCGGTTTTGCATTTCGCCGTTGAACTCAATAAATGGGACATAGTTCAATGGCTGATTGAACAGGGCGCGGACGTCAACGCAAAGGATAGCGACGAAAACTCAGCTTTCATTTGCATCGCCCAAAAATGTAAATGGGATTTGGTAAAATGGCTTATCGATAAAAATGCAGACGTCAACACAAAAGACAGATTTGAGATGACAGCCTTGCATTATGCTGCCTTGGACGGCAATCTGGAAACTGTAAAATGGCTCGTTGATAAAGGCGCGGACGTCAACGCAAAAAGCGATTATAAGATGTCAGTCTTGCAATATGCCATCGAAGGCGAAAACATGGACGTCATTCAATATCTAATTGAGCATGGAGCAGACAGCGCTTTTGATGAGGATTATTGGAATACAGCGCTTTTTGCTGCCGCTCGACACGAGAATCTGGAACTGGTTCAATGGCTGGTTGAACAGGGCGCAGACGTCAATGCAAAAGACGATTTTGAAACGTCCGTTCTGCAATGGACTCATCGTCTGGAAGTGGTTCAATGGCTTGTTGAACAGGGCGCTGACGTCAATGCAAAAGACAAATACAATCTTACAGCCTTGCATTGGGCTGTTACACGGGACAATCTGGAACTGGTTCAGTATCTGGTTGAACAGGGCGCAGACGTCAACGCAAAAGACAGCGACGGGGCAACTATCTTGCATTGGGCTGCCCGGGACAGCAATCTGGGAACTGTTAAATGGCTTGTTGAACAGGGCGTGGACGTCAACGCAAAAGACAATAACGGGGCAACTGTCTTGCATTGTGCTGCAGAGCGGAATAATCTGAAACTGGTTCAGTATCTGGTTAAACATGGCGCAGACGTCAACGCAAAAGACAATAACGGAAAAACCGTTCTGGATTATGCTAAAAATAGCTACTTTACAAATGTTGAAAAATGGTTAAATAATCCGATTGAGGAAAAAAACGAATCGAATTCAGTTCCATATCTGCCCGTATGTATTTTGGCGGCATGCGCGCTTGCCGCTTTTCTTCTGTTTCGACGTTTTAAGTCTCATAAATAATTTTCCTTATCTTTCTGAACGAAGCAAATCCTCCGCCCCGCTGGCGGCGAGGCGCCAAAGTAATTTTCACCACAAAAAACGCAAAGAACGCAAAGAAATGGAAGGAGGACGCGAAGCGTTCAGCTAAAACCGCGTTAGCGGTTCAATATTAATAGCCGTGGGTTTTAACCCACGGAAGGCTTTGTTCGAAGGGGGAAATACCGTATTGCGTAGCCAATAACGCCCCCTGGATGTAGGTAAGGCCCCTTACCTACAACTTGACGGCGAAAGCCGTCAAGGAAATGCGGAAGCCTCCAATAATCTATTGAACGTGGAAAGCCCCACCGCCCCGCTGGTTCGCGGGCGTCTTCGCCCGCCGAATCCTCGAAGCCCCGCCGAACCCCCTCCGCCGCAGCCAAAAAATCTTTCTGGATCGCGGATAAAATCCGCCATACACGACTTAAACATTCTCTATCTTCGCTATTTTCTCGAAATTTTTCACTTTTTTTCAAAAATTTTCCCATTTAGCGCTCGTCAATTTCAAAATTGAGTGTATAATGTTATTAATGTAAAAAAGCGATATTATATTTTGCGCCCGGGCGTACCGCCGCAAAAGTCGTTTCAATAACCGTTTACCAGTTTTACCCACTAGAGAAGGAGTAAAATAATGCTCAATTCTAAAGACTGTTTATTCCTCCCCCCCCCCGCATTTTAACACGCGGATTTATTTGTCTGTTTGTTCTGTGCTTTGCAGTTCTTTCTGTTTTCAACTTCTGTTTTGTAAATTCAGTGTATGCAGAAACGTATACAATTGAAGCTCGTCAAAGAATTGACCAAGACAATAGTCTTATTGTCAATGGTAGTACAGTTAGCAAAAGAATAACCAGTTTGACATCTGCAGACACGCTCGTTGTAACTCACGAAAACGCCCAGATTTGGCTTTATACAACGTCAAATAATGCAACTTACAATTTAAATTGTAATATCGACATTAGCGGATACAGCCAACAAGGTGAGCTTACAGGGAAGATTCGCATAGACTTGAAGAGTTCATCCAAAGCAAATATCAACGGCATAGTCAACCTTACAGGCGATACTACAATCGGTTCTGCTGATCCAACTGAAGCACGCGGAACGTTGTATTTTTACAATCAAATTACCGGCAATGGCAAATTGACGATCTGCCCTGGAACAGGAAATCCCGTTTATCTTAATAATGCTACTTCCAACTACAATAATTATAAGGGAGACACACAACTGGGACATCCGTCAATGCATGGTTCAAAATCGTATGCTGGCATAGTTTATCTGAATGCTGACGAACAGATTCCTGACGTCAACACTGCCGGAAATGCTGCAGTTGGAAATCTGATAATTAACAGCTACAGCAGCAGTCAGCCTTCTAAATTGTATCTAAACGGTCATACGGAAACAGTAAACGGATTGGTCAGCTCGGACGCGTATAGTACTATTACCGGAACTACCGACAGTAAACTCATCGTGGGCGCCAATAATGCGACATCAACGTATGCTGGTAAGTTTCAGGATGCAATGCAGCTGGAAAAGATCGGAACTGGTACGCTTACGTTTAGCGGCGAGAGCACAACCACTGGTAAAATTACTGTTACCGCTGGAACCTTGGCGCTGACTGTACGCAATGCTTTTTCATCATCAAACGAAATTGAAAACAACTCGGCAATTACATCTTCCGCAGATCAAGCGTTCCGCAACTTGTCCGGCGCCGGAACAATTACTTTTAGCAATGACGCTCATTTAACATTAGCCAATTCCGCTCCAACTTCCTATTCAGGAAGTATAACCGGAATGAAATCTATTACTTTTACAGAGAACGCCGCGCTTGATTTGACACAAGCAACAATTTCGGCAGTAGATTATTTTGAGGCAAAAACAGGTTCAAACGTCAATATTTCTTCTGATAATCCTGTTAACGTATCAGAAACATTCCGACAAGGGCAAGCAGAATTCTCCTTCTCGGGAGCAAACGCTTCTATTAGCGGCTCTAATGTCGCTTCGCAAGCAAACATCATTCTCAATGGCGGAACGATGTCAATCGGCTATCAAGCCGCTCCTTTACCGGAGTATAGCGGCTTGGCTCTTCATCTGGACGCATCAGTCGCAAGTAGTTTCGACAATTCTTCCGCCATTACAACGTGGACGAACTTGGCGAATCCTGAAAATAGCTTGACGTTTAACAACATGAGAGGAAATGATAAAGCGTCTGTAACTCAAAATGCAAAAGCAGGGCTTGACGTTGTAACTTTTCCAACAAGTGGCGGAGCTTACTATGATTTGGCGTCAGTTATTGATGGTAAAACGTATTTTGCCGTTATGGCAGATAACGGACACACATCTTCCAGCCAAAATAGCTTTTTGTTTGCAAATCAAGGCGATGCTGCAATAGACGGACACAATCCATATTGCTATCATCGCGGCGATGGCACAAAGCTCTGGAATGATACTCATGTCGATAATTATATTAAAACCGGTATTACAACTTTAAATGGAACCGCGGTTCCTTACAATACAGCTGATATTGGAACGGACTGGAATGTACTTTCAATACAAGCTAGCGGCGCGATTCCATTGTCGGCTATCAGCCGGGAACGTAGCAATTCTAATATCCCTGCCCGCGGCTGGCGCGGCGATATTGCTGAAATTCTTGTTTATTCGGAAGCGCTAACCGACGAACAAGTTAAAGCGGTATCTCAATACTTGGCAACTAAATGGCAAGTTGGAAATGATATTGTAACGCCAGCGGGTGAAAACGGGGCATTTGTTACGACAAATACATTCACAGTAGCCGCTGATTCAACAATCGACGTTGGAGGATTCACTTCTGTTACATTCGGTTCATCTACAATTAACAATGGCAAAACGCTGACTATCAACGTTTCTGAAAACCAGGAGACCGTTTGGGAATCATCTCTTTCTGGCGACGGAGGTTTAACCAAAACAGGATTGGGTACTCTGACGCTTTCACAAACACCGTCATATACTGGCGCTACTACGGTTTCCGCTGGAACGTTGACGCTGTCCGCAGGCGGAACGCTTTACAATCTTTCCGGTTCTGGAACGGTTGATTTTGGCGCGCAGGCATTGACGCTTAGCAATTCCGATGATTCAGAGTTTTCCGGCATTATTCAAGGTGCTGGAACAGTTACCAAAAACGGGATTGGTACGCTGACACTTTCCGGCGCTAACACGTATGAAGGCGGAACTACGGTTTCCGAGGGTAAGCTCATTCTTTCTGGCGCCGCTGTAGGAGATATAGAAGATAGAGATTGGTCTATAACAGTCGGCGATAGCGGAACGCTGGTATTTGATGTTGCAAATGGTACGAAAACGCTGACGGTTACAGAACAAAACCAATTATTCAGCACAGGCAAGGTTATTAAAACCGGCGAGGGAGAATTGAAAATTGACGCTGCCGATCCCGGTTCCATCGACGCTCAAAGTTTTGTTATTTCTTCCGGTCGCGTTGATATTAAGACGTATTTCGACGGACAATTGGAAGTTAAGAGCGGAGCGACGTTCTCGCCCGGCAATTCTGTCGGACCGCTGACGATTGATAGTCAAGGCGTTGTCGTGATCGGTGAAAGCACATACGGCGACGGGTTTATTCTCAACGAAGAAGGCTCGAAACTGTTGATGGAAATTGGCGGTTCGGACGTAACCGACAACGACGTTTTAATCGTTCAAAATGGAAACATTTTGTTAGGAAGCGGAATTATTGAACTGGCTATGACGGACGACTGTCCGTTAGGTCTTGGCGAATCGTTTACCGCGGTTTTGTCGGCTGAAAACAGCAATGGTCTTGACGTTTTGGGTCATATTCAAACGAGCGATTTCACCGATTTGAAATATGAACTTATTTCTGATGCAACATACGGTAATGTGTACGCCATTACCGGCAGACGGTTCAATGCAAACGAGATTCCTGAACCGTCGACGTGGGCGCTGCTGTTACTCGGCGCCGCGGGGCTGCTGTACGTTCGGAAACGAACCCATAAATAGTAGTTACGCAATCGTAAAAGAATAAACGCTAAAGCGGGAGGAAACTCCCGCTTTTTGTTTTGCGGACTACGTCCGCGACCCGGAAAGGTTTTTGGCTGCGTCTTTTGGTATGCGTAATTCAAACAAAGCGTAACTACGCTCGTTTCACTCGCTCCGTTACCGCCTTTCATATTCGCGAACATCCTCCGCTCCTCCGCGTCTCCGCGTGAGTTTTTTCTTCGGCGGGCGATACGCCCGCGAACCGGGCTCACCAGCGTGCAATCGCAGGAAAAATTTGCGATCGCTCCCAAAAAGATTTTTTCTTTCCCCCCTATTGCAATCGAGTTGCGATTCCTGTAAAATCAATAAATATAATTGAGTAAATCGCTCAATTTCCTGCCTGATTTCTCTAAACAAGGAGTTGCATCAATGCCCTCAAAACGTCAAACATGGATGATTACAACTATCCTGCTTGCCCTGTCAAGCGTTTTTGCTTTCGCGCCGCAAGCGCAAGGCGAAGAACCGGCGGTTTCTCAAGCGGTGGTCGACGACTGGATTGCTCAGCAGGCGGATCAGTACAAAGGGTTGTTTACCTCGAAAGACGACTCGATTAAAGAGAACGCCGTTTTGACGGAAATCTTTTCTGACCTCGACGACGGCGGGCGCGCGTTCAAGGCGGAATTCGACGCCCTGTCGGACAAGCCCGGCTCCGATCCCGGCTGGCGCGCTCTGTTTATAAAAGCCTGCGCCGCCCGGCGCGCTGAACGGCTTTCGTTCCTTCACGACGAAAACGCCCGGTTCATTTTCGTAAAGCGTCACAACCTTCACGGTTCCCATTACGCCTATACGGAAGGACAGTCCGACGCCAATGCGGAACGCCATTTCCGCCCCGGCTCGCAGCTGTGGATGCTGGAATTCACCGAAGACGGCGAAATTAAAGAGACGCTTTTGCTGGATTGCCCGCGCGGGGTCATTCGCGACCCGGACGTCTCGTTCAAGGGCGACTACATCGTCTTTGCCATGAAACAGTCTGACCTGCTGGACGACTACCATCTCTACAGAATGGACGTCGAAACGAAGGAAATCACGCAGCTCACCTTTGGGCTGGGCTACGCGGACTACGAACCGTGCTGTCTGCCTAACGGCGACATCCTGTTTAACTCCACCCGCTGCGTTCAGATTGTCGACTGCTGGTATACCGAGGTTTCCAATCTCTACCGCATTGCGGAAGACGGCAAATACCTGCGCCGCGTTACAAGGGATCAGGTTCACGACAACTACCCGACCATGACGGAAAAAGGGCAGATTCTGTACACTCGCTGGGATTACAACGACCGCGGTCAGATTTACCCGCAGGGTCTGTTCCAGATGGGGCTTGAAGGCACGGGTCAGACGGCGTTCTACGGCAACAACAGCTGGTTCCCGACGTCGATTCTTCACGCCCGCGGCATTCCCGGGACGGGAAAAGTCTTGTGCATTTTCTCCGGACACCATTCCCGCCAGCGCGGCAAGCTGGGCGTTCTCGACCCCCGCCTTGGAACAGAGGAAAACTCCGGCGCTCAGCTGGTCGCTCCCTATCGTGACACGGAAGCCGTTCAAGTAGACCATTACGGTCAGGAGGGAGAGCAGTTCTGCTATCCGTACCCGCTGTCGGAAAACGACTGTCTGGTTTCTTATCGCGCCAACGTGGGCGTTAGAGAACAGGACGACAGCGACCCGTACGGTCTGTATTACATGGACTTCGACGGGAATCGGGAACTGCTCGTTCCGTGCGACGGGCCGCGTTCCAGCGTTCAGGCGATTCAGTACAAACCCAAAGAACTGCTCTTTGAACGGACGTCGCCCACCGACCCGACTCTGGACTATTCGACGTACTATCTTCAAAACGTCTTTATCGGTCCCGGTTTGGAGGGCGTCGATAGAAGCCAGGTTCGATCGCTGCGCGTAATCGCGCTGGAATTCCGCGCCAATTCCATCGGACGCAACGGCAACCACGGACCCGGCGGCGGCGCGCTGTCGTCCTGCCCGGTTTCAATCGGAGGCGGCTGCTGGGACGTCAAAAAGATTTTGGGCGAAGCAACCATCTACGACGACGGCTCCTGCTGTTTCCGCGTCCCGCCCATGACGCCGGTTTATTTCCAGGTTATTGACGTCAACGGCCGCGCCATTCAGACGATGCGCTCCTGGAGCGTCCTTCAGCCCGGAGAACGCTTCTCCTGCGTTGGATGTCACGAAGATAAAAATCAGACTCGAACCAACGTCGCCGGCGGAATTACCAAGGCGATGAGAAACGGGCCGCAGGACTTAACGCCGTTCTACGGAGAGCCGCGCGGGTTCTCGTTCCAGAAGGAAATTCAGCCGATTCTCAACAAACACTGCATCAAATGTCACGACAACGAAGAAGTCAAGCCGCCGTTTAACAACCTCTATACAAAGGCGTTTGAGAAGACGCCTCAAGAGATGAACCTCAAACCGATTACCAGTCCGGACGCGCTCTGGTCTGTTACAACTAAAAAGCCCGGCGACAACTGGACGACTCAGTTCCCGCTTCCCAACGACCAGAAGTCCAAAATGGGATTTGGAAACGTTCCGTTTTTGGAAAAGAATCATCACGTTTGGGAATCGCCGGATATGAAGGACGTTTGGGTTACAACCGAACTGGAACTCCCGGCAGACTACAAGCCTCTGCCGCTGTTCCTGAGAGTGTTTTACGACGACAACGTCGAAATGTACATCAACGGCAAACGCGTCTTTTCCGAAACCGGATTTTTAACAAAATATTTAACCGTTTCGGTTAATACCAATCCGCTCAAGCCGGGCAAGAACATTATTGCTTTCCACGGCTCCAACCCGGTTGGCGGCGGTCAGGGCTTGGACGCCAGCTTGTGGGAAAACGCCAGCGGAGAAGTCATAAAGTCGGATCAGATGAACCCCTTCAGCCTCAAAGACACGCCCGTCAAAGACGAGCTGGCAAAGAGAATCTGGACGCGGTCGTATTTGAACCTGACTTCCAGCCACCGTCGAATCGACGATGGTAAAACTGTTTACGACGGTCGTCAAACGGGTGTCAACGACTGGATGTGCGTTCAGGAAGGCCCGCCTATGCTCAAACCGTACCACGCCGGGTCGGTAAAAAGCCGGCTCTCGTTCCAGTTTGACGGCGATAATCCCCACGGCGACGTAAAGCTGTCACAGGAAGAAAAGGACAAGATCAACGCCTGGATTGACCTGCTCGTTCCGTACTGCGGTACGTACGAAGAAGCCAACAACTGGACGGACGACGACAAGGAAATCGCGGCGTATCAGCAAGCCAAACGCGACGCCGCCGATCAGCTTAACGCCGAGAACTTTGCCGCCTGGCTCCAATCCCTTACGCCGCGCAAACACGGCAAGAAGAAAGAATTTGTCATTCAGGGAGCGGACGACCCCTATCGCGCGCTCAACGCTGACATGACTCCCGAAACGAAAGACGACGCTGTCGTTTGGACGTTTGAATCTCCCGTCCTGACGGATCAGCTCAAACTGTCCGCCCCGCCGAAAGAAGACGTCAAATTTACGTTCGACAACGGATTTGAAGCGGTTATTCACCCCGGTCAGACGTCCGTCGTTTTCCAACCCCAGAAATGCTCGTCCGTTACATCCAAAATGCACGACGGCGAGCTGTCGATCATGGGAATCAACTTTAGAGTATTACGTGAGAAGAAAGAGGAGAAGAAATAGCGCGTAGCGCTTAGTGCCTAGTGCATAGTGCATAGTGCATAGTGCATAGCGCCTAGTGCATAGTGCATAGTGCATAGTGCTTAGTGCTTAGTGCATAGTGCATAGTGCATAGTGCCTAGTGCGTAGTGCATAGTGCATAGTGCGTAGTGCATAGTGAGGGGAGCGCTTTGCGTACTAAGCACTAAATACTATTCCCTACTCCCTATTCCCTATTCCCTACTCCCTATTCCCTTATTTTCCAACGAAAGGACCTACTACTATGAAACGATTTTGTTTTGCGATTGCGTTTGCCGCGGCGATGTTCGCTTTTGCGGCTGTTAACGCTCAGGAATACATCAATCTAAAGCAGATTGAAGAACAGAGCGCCGACGACTGGGCGGACTATCAGGCGCAGGGCGAATACCTGTATCAGAAAGGCGACATGCGATTCGCCGTTCAGGTTATCGCGCTGGGCAAAGGTCAGTTTGATTTCGTCGGCTATCCCGGCGGATTTCCCGGAGAAGGCTGGATTGCCAAACGCGTCAAGGTGTTCTATTCCGGCAAACGCGACGGCAACGTTGTAACAGCCCCGTTCACCGGATTCCAGATTCTGGCTCAGAGCGACGAAACGCTCCCGATTCCGGAGAATAAAGCCGGCTCCAAGGCGGTTTTGGACATCGAGAAAAAGACGATTGACTTCGTCGATCCTCAAGGCGGCGTCCGAACGGCTTACAAAGTCGATCGTCCCAACCCGGCTTTGGGAGCAAAAGCCCCCGAAGGCGCGACCGTTCTCTTTGACGGCAAGACCGTCAATCTTCAGGACGGATACAAGCTCAACGAAGAAGACGGAACGGTTTGGGCGGAGTTCACCACCAATACCTTTGAAGCTGACACGCCGTATCATCTTCACATTGAATTCCTCACCACGTTCCGTCCGTACGATCGCGGTCAGGGACGTTCCAACAGCGGCGTTTACATTGCCGAAGCGTACGAATGCCAGGTTCTGGACAGCTTTGGCTTGAAGGGACTCAACAACGAATGCGGCGGCATTTATCAGGCAGCAGCGCCGGCGTTCAACGCCTGCCGACCTCCGCTGACCTGGCAAGCGTACGACATCTACTTCACGCCAGCCAAATGGGCGGACGGACAGAAAGTCGAAAACGCTCGCGTTACAATCAAACAGAACGGTCAGGAAATTTACAAAGACCTGGAACTCAAGTCCAACACGCCGGGCAGAAAAGGCGAACCCAAGCAGGGAGAAGCCCGCGGCGTCTACTGCCAGGGACACGGAAACCACGTCCAGTACCGCAACATCTGGGTTGAATATCTGAAATAAGATTTCGGTATTAAGTAAACAGGGAATAGAGGTCAATCTCTATTCCCTGTTTTTGTATATAAATACCGAAGGATTTTCACGCAAAGCAATGAAAGGCGGCAATGAAGCGAGCGCAGCGAGCGGAATTACGCTTAGGCGATCCACGGGTGTAAACCCGTGGGTGTGAGCGAAGCGAACAGAAAAGGCTCACGCGGAGACGCGGAGGTGCGGAGGACGTTCGCGAAGAAAGCAAGAAATGAAAGGCGGTAACGGAGAGAGCGAAGCGAACGAAGTTACGCTTTGCTTGACGTTGCATACCAAATTGACGCAGCCGAAAAACTTCCCTAGATGGCGCCTGTCTCGGGCGCCTTTGTTATTGTAACGGAAAATCTCTGTTCAGCCCGGTTCGCGGGCGTATCGCCCGCAAAAGAAAATCTCACGCAAAGAAATGAAAGGCGGTAATGAAGCGACCATCGGGAGCGGAATTACGCTTAGGCGAGCCACGGGTGTTAACCCGTGGGTGTGAGCGAAGCGAACGTAACGGCGAACAAAACGTCGGAAGCGTACATACCAAAATGACGCAGCCGAAAACCTTTCTGGATCGCGGATATTATCCGTCGAAAGAAAACCTCACGCAAAGTCCGCAAAGTTCGCGAAGTTTTAAAAATACCGACGCGAAGCGTTCAACTAGAACCGCGTTAGCGGTTCACTGTTAATAGCCGTGGGTTTCAACCCACGGAATAGATTACAAAAAAACGGGGAACCGCGTCAGCGGTTCAACCAACGTTGTAACCGATATTCAATCGTTTACGAGGTTTTTAATAATATCTATATAACTTATTCTAGTTATTGGACTTTCGCGAATTTTCTGCTAAAGCTGTTTTTATTCTACCAATCACCACAAACTTGATAAAACAGAAAAATCTTTTCGTTTTTGAGTGGGACTACTTGCAAAAATCCTAATCATGTTATATAATATTATCATCTTGAGAAAAACAGTAACATTTTTCACCTTTACATAACCATGCAAAACACTTTAAGATTTTTCGTCGTTTCAATTTTGGCTGTTGTTTCATTTGTCGTAACATCGGTTGTTGCCTTGGGGCAAGATTCGGATATTCTCGTTCAACCGCCGTTATCATGGTCCGTCAATTCCGTTCGCGTAGTTTGGACGGTAACAGCAGGCGCGACAAAAGAGGAAAAGTCAACGTCCTTATACGATGAATCGACGTCTGGGTCCACTCAAAGAATTCAAACAGAAATGAACCGTACTACGAATGAATCTGGAACCAGTTTTTCTGTTGGTGGAGGTGTTGACGCCAGCTTTGGTTTGACGACTAATCCTTTTACACTTTTTGGCTTAACTGGAACAAAGGCTAAAGCGTCAGCGTTTATCGAAGGAAATTACACTAATAAATCTAAAGATACAAATGAATCGTCAGATGAGTGGACAGCAATAGAAAAAGAAAGCATTTCTAAAGCGTTTAGTACAACGGTTGCACAGGCTCAACAAGTTACGATTAGCGATTTAAAGCTGGTTTTCACAGTCGATTTCACAAATCACACATCACATCGATTATTTTTTTCTCCTCAGTCAAATAATTTTGTACCAGTTTATTGTGGAAGTAGTCACTTAGGCTATGCGAAACCGATTGAACCCAATTTTACCATTGCTGCAAAACGAACTATTCCATGTCAGTTTGAAATGCCAATAGACGATACTGCAAAAATGGAGATTCTGAAAAAACGCCCTAAAATTAAAATTGAAGGTGGGCAATTAATTATTCAATCAAATCCAAATGTAAGAGAACCGATTGAGGACGCTATTCAGGAATCGTTACCATCGGGCGATTATTTTACCATTGAATTGGTAATGCAGGGCGAATCCAAACTATGGTATATAAACTGGTATAAAAAGAATCCCGTAACTCTTAAAGAAGCATTTGAAGTTATAAATGATGCCGTTTGTTCTGAAAACAACGACGATTCCCGAATTCTATTTGAAATGAAAGACGACGTTCTTGTTCGTGTTTGCAATACGCCTTTTGAACTGGACGAAACTACAGACTGGAAGATTCAATATCGTCGATTTCAAGGTAGGATTGAACAAAAAGTCAATGCCCTCAAACCATTGCTTGCAGAAACGCCCAATCGTGGAGCGAGAATTACCTTTCAATTTGTCGATACGCGTAAGAATAAATTATTGAAAAAAGCGGAATCAGATGACGTTCAAGCGATGTTTAATTACGCTCAATTATTATTAAATGATGAATCAACGGAAAACGATAAACAAGCATTTGAATGGCTTGTAAAAGCTTCAAATGAGAATCATCATGAGGCTCAATATTTACGTGCTCTTTGTTTATTAAAAGGTATTGGTGTCGAAAAGAATCCTGAAGAAGCAGTTATATGGCTCAAAAAATCAGCAATAAATGGAGAGATTGCAGAAGCATATTATCATCTTGGTGTCTGCTATTTTGAAGGAGTTGGAACTGAAAAAAAGAATAATTGGGCTGCCATTTACCTTACGCACGCTATTAAAGGAGGTTTTTCAGAAGCTCAAGAGGTACTCGATAGGATTCCCGGACGACAAAAAGTTGAAATAATCAATGGCGTTGAATTTGCCTTTAGGTGGTGTCCGGCAGGAACATTTATGATGGGATCGCCCGTAAGAGAACAAGAACGAGATAATGATGAATATCAACATCAAGTTACTCTTACCAAAGGTTTTTGGGTATTAGAAACGGAGGTTACTCAAAAACAATGGAAAGCTATCATGGGGAGAACTGTTACAGATCAAGCACAAAGAATGCTCAATAATAAAACATATTATAGTTTTCCTGGGCGTTTTTTTAATACAACAATTAGCGATTATTTAGGATATTCATCAAACACTAAAGTATCTTCAATTGTATATGGAGTAGGAGACAATTACCCTATTTATTGGGTTAGTTTATTAGAATGTCAACAATTTTGTGATGAATGTCAAAAATTAGGGTTAAATATTCAATTACCGACTGAAGCACAATGGGAATATGCATGTCGCGCGGGTTCAACAACATCTTTATACAATATTAAAGGTGATAATGCTGTCCCATCGCTTGATTCTATTGCATGGTTTGAAGATAATAGTCTAAGTAGTGCCCATCCTGTGGGAAAAAAAGAACCAAATGCTTGGGGAATTTATGATATGATCGGAAATGTATGGGAATTATGTTCCGATAGATATCAATCTTATACCGAACAAGATTCAAAGATTGATCCAATAGGATGTGGAAATAAACCTTTGGTACGTGGTGGTTCATGGTTTAATAGACCCAAATATTGTCGTTCTGCATATCGAGAATCAATTCCGATACGTGCATATTGTACTAAAGGAATTGGTTTTAGAGTAATTATTCCGCAAGAATAGATTTTACCAGCCCTTATTGAATCAACATAAAATGTTACAATAAGGGCGATTAAACTCAAAAAATTGAGTATTAAGTTTCAGTAAGATTATACAATCCTATTTTCGCTTTTGATTTGATCAGACGTTAAATTTGGGGTCAAACTCTGGATACATTTGTCGCAAGATTTCAAGGAATTTCTTACCATCCGTTGTAATCCCATAACAATAGCATTCATCAGAAAAAAGGTCTTTGTATTTAACAAAGCCACATGCGTCTAACAATTTAAAAGTTTCTTCAAAAGGCGTAATCCACAACTGCTCTTTAGGAATACTATAAGCGTTTTCTGCATGTTCAGTTACAACAAACTCTCGACTAACAAGGAATTCGAGAACGTTTCTAATGTCGTTCATTTTAACCTCCACTAAAAAATGACACTGTTAATCTATCCACATAAAACAAAATGTTTTAAAATCTTCCTATATTGGATATTTACATAAAAATGATTACAAGAAATCAACATTTGTAATTTAGTGTAAAATGCTATTGAATCGGTTTAAAATATTTTTACCACCCCAAAAGCTATTAAATATAAATTATTATTATTTTCATGTAAAACAATAATTATTATAACAATTATATATTTTTTGTAAAGCCCCGGCGTAATTTTTTATTAGGAACATCCAGTAAATTAGTACCTTATGAAATATGTATTGAAAAAACGATATAACGATTAGACTAGAACTTTACGCAATTTCTAGGGTTGAACGTGAGGTCTAAGATTTATTTTCCAAATCACTTTTTCCCGCATTGCATACTAATTGTATACCCACAGATTAAGCCTGTTGTTTTGCGTTAATTCCAATCGCTAAATAACCTTTTTAGCGTGTTCTTTTTCCCGTGGGTTAAAACCCACGGCTAGAAATATTGAACCGCCTACGCGGTTCTAGTTGAACGCTTCGCGTCCGTTATTTAAAACTTCGCGGACTTTGCGAACTTTGCGTGAGGTTTCTTTTGCGGCAGGGGACTGCCGCGAGCTGCCTCACCCGTGTGCATGCGCTGGACAAATGTTTTGTTCGCCTATCGGCGAATGCGTAATTCCGTTCGCTTCGCTCACTCCATTACCGCCTTCCATTTCTTTGCGGACTTTGCGTGAGCCTTTCCGGGCTTTCTATTCTTTAGCCTCTAACTTCAGACCTTCTGCGACGTTTTCGAGGAATTCGTCGATGTGCTGTTTGGCTTCAAAGCCGACGATCATAACGTCTTTGTACGGCATTCTGGTAACGGCGATGGTGGATCGTTTGCGTCCTTCGGGCGTGTTAATCGTTCCCTCGCCGAGAACTTTCATGATAATAACGCCTTTGCCGTTTTCTTTGGCGGTTTTGGCAACCGCGACGTTCTGATCCCAATCGCCGTCCATTCGCTGCCGTTCCGTATTGAGTCGCAGGTGCATGGAATCGACCCAGGGGTGTTTCGCCGCAATCTCCGCCGCGTTAAGAGCGTGACAGGAAACGCCGTGAGCGCGAATGAGTCCTCTCTTCTTAAGCTTTTCGAGCGGTTCGAACTGGTACTCGAATCGTTCCACCCAGTCCGGCGACATGAGGCAGTGTATATTGATCAGGTCGATGTAGTCCGTATTGAGTTCTTTAAGAAATCGTTCGATAAGCTGGTCTGCTGGGAGCCGTTCTTTTTCCGGAATGCCGCCGCCGGGATAGCACCAGATTTTTGTACTTAACGTGTAGCTGTCGCGGGGTTTGCCTTTGAGGGCTTCCGCGACGAACTGATGCGTGCCGTACGAGTCCGCCATGTCAAAAAACCGGATTCCGCAGTCGTAGGCGTACCGCATGTTCTCGACGCCGATGCCGTTTCCCATGCGGTGCATGTTGCTTTGACGCATGCCGGCGTGAACGCCTGTTCCGAACCCAACGCGCGACGTTTTAATCTGCGGCGTTAAGTTGACAAGCCCAACCGGGCTGAGATCCGCTTCGGCGTTTTCCGCGCTGGTAATCGTTGCAGACGCGGCTGCGACTCCCGCCGCGGCAGTTTGAATAAACAGACGTCGTTTCATGGCAGTGAATTCTCCGTTGTGAGGAAGTGAGCAAGTGGTTAGTTGTTAGTGGTAAGTGGTAAGTGGTAAGTGGGAAGTTGAAGGAAATTAGTGAGGCGCTTTGCCACTAACCACTCAAATCATACCACTGTTTATTTTACCGAATTTAAACTTTGATGTCAACAGGGGGAAGAGAGAAAGTTAGAAGTAAGCGACTGGCGAGCCGGGGGGCGTAGAGCTGCCAGGGAAACCTCACGCGGAGCCGCGGAGGAGCGGAGAATGTTCGCGAAGTTTAAAAGATTTCTTTGTGTTTTTTGTGTTCTTTGTGTTTAAAAATTTCTTCGGCGGCTGATACAGCCGCGATCCAGCGGGTCGGTGGGGGGATTTCTGCAAAAAAGGTTTTTGGAGGCTTCCGCCGCAAAGCGACTGGCGAGCCGGGATGCGTAAGCTCCCGGAAAACCTCACGCGGAGACGCGGAGACGCGGAGGATGTTCGCGAAGTTTTAAAAATTTCTTTGTGATCTTTGCGTTCTTTGCGGCTAAAAAATTTCTTCGGCGGACTTCGTCCGCGATCCGGAAAGGTTTTTGGTTACGTCGTTTTGTTATGCACGCTTCAAACTTTTGGTTCGCCTTCGGCGAACTGCGTAATTCCGTTCGCTAACGCTCACTTCATTACCGCCTTCCATTAATCAATCCCCGCTTTGACTTCACCTATTGACTTATTGGATATGATTGGGTATCCATGAGCGCAGGCGGGAATGAAACAGTTCTCAGTAAAGTCCGGGCAGAACGCCGCTTGAGTTCAAATACTAACTTACAAGGAGCGATTATAAATGAAACTTGTCAAATTGATTCTCAGTGTTTCTGCAGTTACGGTTTTGGGCGCTGGTCTGGCGTACGCCGACGGCGGATTGATGGGACGCATTTGGGGTTCGGAGGATAAACAGGAAGCGGTTCAGGAACATGAACAGGGCGACCACGTCCGCCCGGCTGCTGAACATTCCGAATCGGACGCCGTCAAAGGTCAGAAAACTGAAGAAGAAATGTCCAAGGAATCCGCAAAGGAACCGGAAGCCAAACAGAGCAAGGAAATGAAAGAATCCAAAACCGTCAAGGAAGAACGTTCTTCTGAAACCAAAGAGAAAAAAGAATGTGACGAACAGAAGAAGGAGTCCAACGGCGAGAAAAAGGAATGCGATGAAGAATCGACCAAATCCGAGAGCAAGAAGTGAGGAAAGGACTGTAAGGAGTTTGAAATGAGAAGCGAGGAGTTGA
>JAFZAL010000135.1 GCA_017557195.1 Thermoguttaceae bacterium
AAAAACATGTTATCAGGTTACTATTTCGTCTAAAAACCTTCTTGGAATCGCTGTATTTCTATATATTATAAGAAATTAATATAAATATACATAAAATTTCAAAAACTTATGTATAACAGTAAGGGTTGAAACCGCCGGTTATAGGAATATCGTCCCTTCGGGACTTTAGCGGACTATTGTCCGCTGTCGCTACCGCGACGTTTCGTATCTCATTTGGACAAATCTCTAAGCGCAGGAAAAATTTGCGTGCACTATACGCATTTTTTCTTTCTTGCCCTGCTCTGTTTTTTTATATTGCCTGCTTGCAATTGATTTTCGGTTGTGGTATATTAAATGAAAATTCAAACTTGGTTTACAAGATGAGATAGCGAGGAGATTTCAAACTCAACAGATTTTGAAAGCGTCATGAACGAATTAAATGATAAATTTAAAGGGATGTTTTGGGGGCTTGTTGTCGGGGACTGTCTCGGCTCGCCTATTCAGTTTACCTCAAAAGACGACCATGAATTCATAACGAAAATGGTTCCGTGCCGGCATTTTAATACACCTGCCGGGTACTGGACGGACGACTCGTCAATGGCGTTTTGCATTGCGGAGAGTTACGTTCGGCTGAAGCGGTACGATTTGAAAGACATCGCCAGCAACTTCTGCCGCTGGTTGTATGAAGGGTTCTGGTCAAGCAAGGATAAAGCGTTTGACGTCGGCGGGGCAACTCGCAACGCGGTGAGCGCCATCCATTATAAGGGAAGCCTGAAAAACGGAACGGACGACACGCAGGGCAACGGCAGCATTATGCGATTTGCGCCCTCGTTTATTATGAACTACGGCGCGCCGGATAACGTCATGCTTCACGAAATCAGCGACTTGACGCATTGCAGCCAGACGGTTCGAGATACGGTCGATCTGATGGCAACGATTCTGACTGAGCACGTTCAGGGTAAGAGAACGACGCAGCAGTCCATATACAAGTCCCGCGAGGACGTCAACATTTCCGGCTGGGCGGTATCGACGCTGCAAGCGGCTCTCTGGGCGTTCAACTCTACCAACGACTTTGAATCCGGATTGATTCAGGCGGTTAACCTCGGCGGCGATTCCGACTCCATCGGCGCGGTCTTTGGTCAGATCGCCGGGGCGTACTACGGATTCGACTCGATTCCCCAAAGCTGGGTCAAAGCCGTCAAGACGTACGAAAAAGTCAACGAGTTGATTGAAGCGACGATTGACGTCAAAATGGAGGAAATGAATCAGCATGAATAATCGAACGCGAAATTTTGAAGGCGTCATTGTATCGTTTGCTTTTTTGGCGATTGCGCTGACGTTGTTTTGTAACAGCGTTTTCGCTCAGGACGTTCGCCCTGATATTACGATAGCGGATTTCAACGGGACTGACTACGGCGACTGGAAAGTAGACGGTCAGGCGTTTGGCTCCGCTCCGGCGCGGGGAACGCTGCCCAATCAGATGGACGTTTCGGGATTCGAGGGCGCGGGGCTGGTCAACTCCTATTACGGCGGAGACGACACGGTCGGTCAGCTGACGTCCCCGGAATTCAAGATTGAACGTCCGTTTATCAATTTTCTTGTCGGCGGCGGGATGAATGCGGAAAAGCTCGGAATGCGCCTGATTGTCGACGGACAGACCGTTCGGACTGTTACAGGATTAAACGACCGCCCGGGCGGGTCGGAACGATTGGTAATGAGTTCGTGGGACGTCGCCCCGTTTGTCGGCAAGACGGCGCGGCTGGAAATATTCGACAACGCCGTCGGCGGCTGGGGACACATCAATATAGACGCCATCGTTCAAAGCGACGTCAAGCGAGCGCTTGAGCCGGCGGACAAACAACGCTCCATCGCTCTCGATAAACCGTATTTAATCGTTCCGATTTGTAACAGCGGTCAGAAAACGACCATGACAATTACCGTCGACGGCGTTTTGGTTCATAAACTCAATATCGCCCTGGCGGAATCGAAAGAGCGAACTGACTGGATGGCGTATCTGGAAGTTCCGCAGTATGTCGGCAAGACGGCTCTGATTCAGGTCAACGACATTTCCTACGGCTCTGACGGATTAAAGCGAATTTACACCGCAGACGAATCGGAAGTGGATTTGATTAACGCCGTTCCCCGCTATGCGGAACGGACGCGCCCTCAGCTGCGCTTCTCGCAAAAACAGGGCTGGAACAACGACCCCAACGGCATGGTCTACTTCAACGGGAAGTACCATCTTTTCTGGCAGAGCAATCCCGTCGGGCTGACGTGGGACAACATGTACTGGGGGCACGCGGTCAGTTCCGACCTCGTCCATTGGACGGAACTGCCGCTGGCTCTGCGACCGTTTGGCGGCGACGTCCCTCTCGACCAACGTTTCCCCGCCTTCGCGAAAGGACAATGTTTCAGCGGCTCTGCCAACGTTTTGAGAGATAACACCCCGGAAGCGAAATCGACGATAATTGCCGCATTTACCGACACCGCATGCGGCGAGGCTCTGGCGATTAGCCAAGATGAGGGCAAAACGTGGCGTTACGAATCGTTCAATCCGATAATTCGTCACAACGGACGCGATCCGAAGTTGATTTGGTATGAGCCGGGACGCTGCTGGACAATTGCCGTCTACGACGAAGGGAACGGGCGGAAAATCGCCTTCTATAAGTCCGAAGACCTCAAAACGTGGGAAGAGACGGGGGAAATCGACGGCTTTTTTGAATGTCCGGAAATGTTCCAGCTCAACGTTGACGGCGATGCGGCAAAGCCCAAATGGGTTCTCATGGCGGCGAACTCGGAATACGTCATCGGTCAGTTTGACGGCAAGACGTTCACGCCGGACGAGCTCAACGACGACGGTTCCTTGAAGAAATATCGATGTAACGACGGGAGCTTTTACGCCGCGCAATGCTTTTCCAACGCGCCCGGCGGCAGAGTGATTCAAATCGGCTGGACGCTGATTAACTACGCTGACCAGGCGCCCGGCGCGCCGTTCAATCAGGGTTTTTCCGTCCCGCTAGAATTGACTCTCCGCACAACCCCCGACGGCGTTCGCATGTTCGCCAACCCGGTCAAGGAATTTGAATCCCTCCGGACGCAAAAGCGGGAACTGAAATCCACGCTGGAAAACGGCGCTCCGCAGACGCTGAATCTCAAAGACGCCCTGCCCTCTGACCGTCTGTACGATATTACGCTCCGATTCAAGCCGGGAACGCAGGGCGACGTCGTTCTGACTGTCGGCGCTGATTCCGTTACATACCATTGCGCCGAATCCCGCTTTGAAGGGACGCTGGCTGCGGATAAGAATCAGGAAGGCGTCCGCCCGCCGCAGCCGATTATTGCTCGTCCGGACGCCGACGGTTACGTAACCTATCGAGCGATTGTTGACCGCGCGTCTATCGAAACGATTTACAACAACGGTCAGCTGTACCGCGTCAACGCCTTGGACTGCAATAATCCGTTCGACGCCGTCGTTGTAACAGTCAACGGTTCCGACAAACCGGTTGAGGCGGAACTGACCGTTTGGTCGTTGAAGTCCATTTGGGAACCGCAATATCGCCGTCTTTCCGTTGAGGAATACCGCGACAAAATGAAAGGCGGATGGATCGGTCAGATTGTTGGCGTGTCGTGGGGCGCGCCGACCGAGTTCCGGTTCCGCGACGCTATTATTCCTGCCGATCAGGTTCCCGAATGGAAGCCGGAGATGATAAATCACGCCTTTGATCAGGACGACCTGTATGTCGAAATGACGTTTTTGCGTACGATGGAACAGTACGGTTTGGACTGCTCGATTCGTCAGGCGGGACTTGACTTCGCTAACTCGAAGTATCGGCTGTGGTGCGCCAACAATGCGGGCAGAACCAACTTGCGTTCGGGAATCGCCCCGCCGGACAGCGGTCATCCGCAGTTCAACAAATGCCCCAACGACATCGATTACCAAATCGAGTCCGACTTCTCCGGACTGATCTCCCCCGGCATGCCCAACAGCGCGATTGCAATGGGCGACAAGTTCGGGCGGCTGATGAACTATTCTGACGGCGTCTATGCTGGCATGTTTATGGGCGGAATGTATGCGGAGGCGTTCTTTACGCAAGACGTCCAGCAGATTATCGCCGCCGGGCTGGCGTGCATTCCCCCGGACTGCCAGTACGCCGAGATGGTTCGCGACGTTGTTGCATGGCACAAGGAGAACCCGTCGGACTGGACAACGTGCTGGGAAAAATGCGAACAGAAATACCGCCGCGACCCGGAGTATCAGAAATGCTCTAACGGCGGAATCGACTGCAAAATCAACGGCGCGTACGTGTTGATAGGGCTTCTGTATGGCAACGGCGACATTGAGCAGACGACGGTAATTTCCATGCGCTGCGGTCAGGACTCAGACTGCAATCCGTCCAGCGCTGCCGGCGTTCTGTGCGCGTCGATTGGCTTTTCCAACCTCCCGTCACAGTTCCGCACCGATCTGAACGAAACGCAGGCGTTCTCGTACACGTCGTACAATTTCCCCGCTCTGCTGGACGTCTGCGAGAAGCTGGCGCGTCAGGTCGTCGTCGCTCAAGGCGGACGAATGGAGACGGTCGACGGCGTTGAGTATTTCGTCATTCCCGTTAAAAGACCACAGCCGCCGGCTCTGGAATTGTCGTGGAATCCCGCTCCCATCGCCAACAGCCGCTTTACGGACGACGAAATGGCGCAAATCGAGACCCCTGCGTATTCCCTGCACAATATTCAACAGGGCGTCGACAAACTCTTTCCGGGCTGGAAGATTTCGCAATGCGGTCCTGACATGGATCCCGGCTTGAAAGAATGGCACGGGAAGAACCCTGTCCTGATGACTCATCCGCTAAACCGAACGACGTCGTGCCTTCTGTCGCGTCGGGTGGAACTGCCCGCCGGGAAGAAGTCAGCGCTGGAACTGTGCGTCGGCTTTCATGACAATTACGACTGGAAACTCGTCGTTCGCGTCAACGGCTCTATTCAGTACGAAACCCTGATTGGAAAGGATTCGCCCTTTGATCAGCCGTGGAACCGGATTTCCGTGGACTTGTCGGCGTTTGCTGGACAGACGATTGACCTGACTCTGGAAAACGTTCCGGACGACTGGGCGTTTGAAGCCGGCTACTGGTCGGAAATCAAAATTGTAACAGAAGGTGATAAGCCTGATAAATAGAAATCATATTTTAGTGATAAACGCCGAGAGGCTAATTCTCTCGCAACTCGTAACTCGCAACTATTTGAAAGGAGTTTTAATGAAACGATTGTTTGTAACATTCGTAGCTGTCATGGCGATTCTGCCTTACGTTAAGGCGGAAGACCTCATTCCCGTTCGCGATTCTCCCGCCACCCCTGTCAAACTGATTTACGACACTGACATTGGCGGAGATATCGACGACGCCCTCGCGCTGGCGATTATTCACAACATGGTCAAGCGCGGTCAGATTGAGTTCGTCGGGCTGACGATTACCAAGAGCAATATCTACGCCGCTAAGTACTGCAAGGCGTTTAATATTCAGTACGGACACCCGGACGTCCCGATTGGACTGGTCAAAAACGGCTCGAGGCCCGACGACGGTCATTATGCGAAGAACACAATTGAGATGAAAAACGAGGACGGTTCCGCCAAGTTCCCCGTCCCTGCGGACTGGGAGCCGGAAGACTCGGTCGTTTTGCTGAGAAAACTTCTCGCAGCGGCGGAAGACAATTCTATCGTGATAGCTCAAGTCGGAATGTCGACCAACCTGGCGCGGCTGATGGAAACGCCCGGCGACGACATCTCCCCGCTGACCGGCATGGAACTGGCGGAAAAGAAAGTCCGTCTGGTTTGCGCGATGGCTGGCGCGTTTGCGTTCAATACAAAGCAATATGAAAACCATCGGGAATGGAATGTTATTCTCGACATCCCCTCCGCGACAAAGGTCTTTCAGGAATGGCCCGGCGAAATCGTCGTCAGCGGCTATGAAGTTGGCATTGACATCCTCTTCCCCGGCGACGCTTTCAACGCAGACTTGCGGACGAAAGACTCGATTCTTCGGGAATCCTACCGCTTCCATCGCGGCGGCGTGGACGGCAAGACACGACCAACGTGGGACTTGACCTGCATTCTCTTCACCGGCAGACCGGAATCGTGGAGAAACTATTTCACGCTTTCGCCGCGCGGGAAGATCACGGTTATGAAAGACGGTCAATTCCGCTTTACAGAAACGCCCGACGGCGCCCGCCGCGCGTTTATCTGCTCGCCGGAACAGAAATCCATTATCCGCGAAGCGTTCATCAACCTCTGCACAGAACTTTAAGAAAGGAGTTTTTTATGAAACGATTATTTGTTACATTCATTGCCGTCATGGCGATTCTGCCTTACGTGAAGGCGGAAGATCTCATTCCTGTTCGCGATTCCGCCGACGCCCCAGTCAAGCTGATTTACGACACCGACATGGGCAACGACGCCGACGACGCCCTCGCGCTGGCGATTATTCACAACATGGTCAAGCGCGGTCAGATTGAGTTTGTCGGGTTGACGATTACCAAGAGTAATATCAACGCCGCCAAGTACTGCAAGGCGTTTAACATTCAGTACGGACACCCGGACGTCCCGATTGGACTGGTTAAAGACGGCGCGACGCCCGACGACGGTCGGTACGTGAAGAACGTAATTGAGATGAAAAACGAAGACGGTTCCGCCAAGTTCCCCGTCCCCGCAGACTGGGAGCCGGAAGACTCGGTCGTGTTGCTGAGAAAACTTCTCGCAGCCGCTGAAGACAATTCTATCGTGATTGCTCAAGTCGGATTCTCCACCAACCTGGCGCGTCTGATGGAAACGCCCGGCGACGACATCTCCCCGCTGACCGGCATGGAACTGGCTGAAAAGAAAGTCCGTTTGGTTTGCGCGATGGCTGGCGCGTTCGCGTTCAATACGAACAAATACGAAAACTATCGAGAATACAACGTGATTAAAGACATCCCCGCCGCCACAAAGGTCTTTCAGGAATGGCCCGGCGAGATCGTCGTCAGCGGCTTTGAAGTCGGCGTTGACATCCTCTTCCCCGGCGACGCCCTCAACGCGGACTTGCGCGCAAAGGATTCGATTCTTCGCGAATCGTATCGCTTCTATCGCGGCGGCTTGGACGGAAAGAAACAGTCAACGTGGGACTTGACGTGCATTCTTTTCCCCGGCAGACCGGAATCGTGGAGAAACTATTTCACGCTTTCGCCCCGCGGGAAGATCACGGTTATGAACGACGGTCGATTCGTCTTTTCCGAAATGGCAGACGGCGCCCGCCGCGCGTTCATCTGCTCGCCGGAACAGAAATCCAACATCCGAGAAGCGTTCATCAACCTCTGTACGGAACTGTAATGAGGGTGTTACGATATTCGCTTTTTCCGAATATGTCGAGTATTTCATCGTAAACTTCGAGAGGTGTTTATGAATAAGCGCATCCTGATTTGCTCTCTGGCGATTTTCGCCTTGATCCTTTCGGTTCGAACCGCTGTGGGACAGGAACCGACCATGCCTCAATTCCCGTCACGTATGATCTGGAACGGCGCGAAGCACTGCGCGTTTACCGACGTCATTCAGTTCAAGGGGAAATTTTACTGCACGTTCCGCGAGTCGTCCGTCGGGCACATTCCCGGCAAAAAGACCGGCGAGGGCGACGGCGTTGTTCGCGTTCTATGCAGCGCTGACGGCGAGAAGTGGGAATCGGTCGCCCTGCTTCAGCGCAAGACGTTCGACCTGCGCGACGCCAAGCTCAGCGAAACGCCGGACGGTCGGTTGATGGTTCTCATGGGCGGGAGTATTTACGTAGATCAGAAACTGGTCGGTCGCATCGTTCAGGTTTCTTTTTCCGACGAGAACGGTCAGAATTTCTCCGACCCAAAGAACGTGGAAATCGATCCGGCGATCCGCTCTGATGTGGACTGGCTCTGGCGTGTAACGTGGTACGAGCCGCACGGGCGGAGAGGACAAGGTTGTGTCTCCGAACAAGCCGATTTCGGCGCTACCCACTTCCAATCAGGAACCGACCTTGTCGGGCGAGATGGCGTCGGCTACGGCGTGGTTTATCAGCCGACAAGCCCCGACTGGAAGATTTTCCTCGTCAAGACGACCGACGGCGTTCATTATCAGAACGTAACACAGCTTAACGTCCCGGGACTTCCGAACGAATCGACTGTCCGGTTCGCTCCGAACGGAGATATGCAGATTCTTGTGCGTCGTGAAGGGGGCGACCGCGGCGCGTACTTCGGAACAGCCAAAGCCCCGTATACCGACTGGACGTTTGTTAACTGCGGGACGTCGCTGGGAGGACCGAACTTCATTTACCTCCCGGACGGTCGCGTCCTCGCCGGCGGCCGCGTCAACGGTCGAACCGGAATCGGGTTCATTGAAAAAGACGGTCGTTTCAAGCTCTATTCCATCCTCCCCAGCGCCGGCGACAACAGCTATCCCGGCTTCACAATCCGCGACGGCAAAGTGTATGTAACATACTACTCCTCGCACGAGGGCAACACTGCTATCTACCTGAGCCTAATCCCGCTGGAAGAGCCGATTGCTATCGACTGCGATTTTCCCGGAGGGAATATTATCGTCGATTCCATCAAAGACGGCGTGGCGCGCGTGCGGCCGGACTTGCGCGACACGAAGGGTGAATGGTTTTACTTCGCGTTTCGGGTTCGCAACGCACAGGGACAGAAGATTCGTTTCGACTTTCAGGGTTCAAACCGGGTCGGTTCCCGCGGTCCGGCTGTCAGTACCGATGGGGGAAAAACGTGGTTCTATACGACCAAATCGCCCAACCACAGCGACCGGGAGTTTACGTACCAGTTCGGCGCGGACGAGGAGTCGGTTCTCTTCGCGCTGGCTCCGCTGTACACTCAGAAAAACTTGGAGGAATTCAAAGAGAAATTCAAAGACCGTCCGGGAGTGAACTTCACGACGCTGTGCAAAAGCCGCAAGGGGCGCGACGTTGAGCTGCTGCGAATCGGCGAGGGGAATCCAAACGCCAAATTCGCGCTCGTTCTGACCTGCCGGCATCACTGCTGTGAAATGACCGCCAGCTGGGCTGTCGAGGGCATGATTACGGAGATTCTTTCCGGTTCCGAGGCGGGCAACTGGCTTCTGGCAAACGCGGAAATTTTCGTTGTCCCGTTCATCGACAAAGACGGCGTAGAAGACGGCGACCAGGGCAAAAACCGCTCTCCGCACGACCACAACCGGGACTACAACCATCGGCTGTACCCTGAAATTCAAAGTCTTGAAGAGCAGATTCAGGCGAATTTCAAGGACAAAAAAATCGTCTTCTTCGATAACCACTGTCCATGGATTCGCTCCGGAATGAACGAGTATCTCTACTCGCCGATGGGGGCGAACCCGAAAATGACCGCCGCTTGCGAGGAATACTTCAAAATCTTTGAGAAGTACCAGAAATCGGGAGAAATCCCCTACAAAGTTAAGAACAATCTGCCGTTCGGCAAAGACTGGAACACCGAGAAGAACTACTTCAAGTACGAAAACGGGATTCTCACGATCAGCTCCAAAACATGGATGGGATCGCTCCCGAATACCATTCTGGCGGGGACGATTGAATTGCCGTACTCCAACGCCTCCAACGTAGAGATTACGCCGGACAACGCCCGGGAACTCGGCGGCAATATGGTCAAGGCGTTCGCCGAATTCATGCAGCGGCATGAGACTGTTACAGAATAACATCCAAATTTTTTACAAGGATTCAAATCGATGAATAAACACTTTCCTTTAACGAGTCTGTTACTTCTGGTTCTGGCGTTTGTGAGCGCTGCGGCTGATTTCGCGGTCGCCAAACCCGCGATGGGGATCAACTTCGGCGGCGTTGCGGATTGGAACACAGAGCTTCCTTTCGCCAACGTGTTCATGGAGTCTCGCAGATGGATAAGTCAGCGCGAGGGCGCCAGCTGGGGCGGCGGCCCGGAGCTGGATTTAGACGCTCAAGGCTGGATTCGCCGACTCGAGTCAGGCTGTTACGCCGAAACGCCGCTTTGCACCATCGAAGGCGGACATTACCCGTCCGGGGTTTATACGGTTCGATACCGCGGCAAAGGAAAGCTGACGTTCAATAACGCGAAAGTCGTCGACGAGAAACCCGGCGAAATCAAAATCCAGGTGAACAGCCAGCGCGGCGCGTTCTGGGTTCAGATTCGCGAAACCGACCCGGCAGACTACATCCGGGACATTCAGGTCTATCTGCCCGGGTGTGAAGCCGCACAGGCAATCCGCGCTTCCGCGCAATTGTCAGAAACCGCTCCCGATGGTCGCTCAGATCCTTCTCGCAACTCGCAACTCGCAACTCGCAACTCAAACTCGGGACCGTGGAACCCGGCGTTTCTCGCGCGCTGGAAGGGCGTGCATACGGTTCGGTACATGGACCTTCAGCATACCAACGGCTCGAAACTGGAAAAATGGTCGGATCGTCCCCAACTCGGCGACGCGACGTTTTCCGAAAAAGGCGTTCCGATTGAACTGTTGTGCGACTTGGCAAACCGTCTCAACGCGAATCCGTGGTTTTGCGTCCCGCACATGGTGGACGACGAATTCGTTCGCAACATGGCGCGGACAATCAAAAAGCATTTGAACCCCAATCTGAAAGTTTACGTCGAGTACTCCAACGAGGTTTGGAACGGGCAATTCGAGCAGTGTCGGTACGCTCAGGAGAAAGGGAAAGCGCTCCTTCCCGACGAATCGCCCTGGGTTCGAGGCTGGGCGTGGACGTCGCACCGCTCGCGGCAGATATTCCAGATTTTCGAGAAAGAGTTCGGCGGAACCGACCGCCTCGTTCGAGTTCTCGCGTCGCAGGCGGCCAACTCGTACGTTTCCGAGCAGCTTCTGAAATATTCGGACGTCTCAAAAGTTACAGACGCTCTGGCAATCGCGCCGTACTTCATGAACTGCGTTACCAATGAACAAGCGGACGAATTCATCCGCGGCGGCGTCTCGGGCGCTTTGGATCACCTTGAAAAGCAGGCTCTTCCCGAGGCAATCGAGTGGATGAAAAAGCAGAAAGAGCTGGCAGACCAGTACGGCATCGACCTCGTCTGTTACGAAGCGGGTCAGCATCTGGTCGGGATTTGGGGAGCGAACGACCGCGACGAGCTGAACGCCATCTGTCTTGAAGCCAACGCCTCCGAACGGATGGGGAAACTGTACGACGCGTACTTCAAGGCGTGGGAAGACCTCGGCGGCGGCTTGATGTGCCATTTCTCCTCGACCGGGATCTGGAGCAAATGGGGTTCCTGGGGTCTGTTCCGCTGGGCGGACGAAAAGCCGGAGGATTCTCCGAAATACCGCGCCTTCGAGCGAGCTCTGAACCGATGGTCAAAGAATTAAATGGAAAAATATGGAGTGCGACGGCTTGACGTCGCTTTTCCAAGAAAAAAGTTGAGAATATCCCAAAACGTCATTCGTGCCGATAATGCAAGAACCTTTTTCTGTCTGTATTTATGGATAGATTATTCTTCCAGCGTTGTTGGCACGAATAATTTTTATCGTCGTTCGCGGCGGTTCTGGTATTGAAAGCGACGGCAAGCCGTCGCACTCCACATACGCTGACGTAAGTCCGCCATACACAACTTAAATGCTCTCTATCTTCGCCATTTTCTCAAAATTTTTCACTTTTTTTCAAAAAATTTCCCATTTACCGCTTTTCAATTGTCGATTTGAGTGTATAATATTATTAATGTATAAAAGCGATATTATTTTTGCGCCGGGGTGTACCGCCGTAAAAATCGTTTTAATAACCGTTTACCAGTTTTACCCAATAGAAGGAGTAAAAAAATGGTCAAATCACAAGATTACTCATTTCTCCCCCCCCCCCGCATTTTAACACGCGGCGTTTTCTCTTTGTTGGCGTTTTCTCTTTTAGCGCTGATTACAATTCTGTCTGGCAACGTCAAGGCAGATATGCTTGTGTTCTGGAATTTCGACAGTTCTTCAACCCAAGGCAGTACCAATTACGTTACGGACTCTGTTCATTCAGAGCGGCTTAATCTGGTTAACGCTTCAATTGAAGACGGTAAACTTTTCGCCAATGGCGGCTACGCAGAGGGAACTGTAGAGGGAACGAACGGCTTGAACGTTACCCTGCCTTTGGGACAATCAACTAACCCCAATTATACCATGTCGGCTTTTCTGGCAACAACTCATAACGTCTATCAAGGAGTTGGAATTATAGCATGGGGAACAGGCGCTAAGTATCAATGTAATTGTTTCCGTACCTTAGGAGGTTCAGAAGGCATCGGTCTTGACAGTTACTGGTGGGGCGCAGACATTCACCAAAATGGTTATAATGAAGTCTATAACGGATTAGAAAATCACGTAGCAACTACTGGAGACGCTACAAATCATTACATTTATTTAAATGGTCAACTTATTATAAGTAATGAAACGCATGCGCGTGAAGAAGCTAATCAAAACTTTACTGTTGGGCATACTATCAATGGTGAAAGTGAAAAGCTTTATGGTACAATCGATAATGCGGCAGTATACAACGAGATTTTACAACATTCAGATATTATTACCATCTCTTCTTCAAAAGTTAACGGATTGACAAACTGGTGGAAATCCGGAACGACGGTTGACCGAATCAGCGGGATTGTCAAGCCTGAAACTGTAACAGGAACAACGGTTATTACCGGAGCCAACGGCGACGTCATTGTCTTCAATCGCGCTTTGGAATCGGGCGAACAAACCTATTATCAAGGTCAGCTGGCAACTGGGCACGATTACGTTATCGACAACATGGCGGGCAGCGCTTCCACAAAAACGACGTGGCTTCGCGCGTCGTCTGCCAATCTCAGCGATGCTGGGCAAACCCCGCTGGGAATTTACGTTGGCGGTACTGATACGGTATCGACGCTGACTGCAACGGCGGAACAGCTCAATAACGTCAATCGAACGCTGGTTATCGGCGGAGGAACGCTGGCGATTGCCGCTGATTCCGACGTTTCCATTGATAAAAACAGAGTCGGGTTCGACAGCGGTTCCCTTTCCACATCAGGAACAGGAACGATTACCATTAATTCTTCAGAAAACCTCAGTTTGAAAGCTGTCAATATTGGCAATAGCGCATTAAATCTTAATTCTTCTGGCGATATGCGAATTATCGGAGAAGTTACCGGTTCTGGCGAACTGGTCAAATCAGGAACTGGTTCGCTTACGCTGACTGTAATTACTAATTCATTTACAGGCGATTTTACAATTGACAATGGAACAGTTATAGCAACAGTAGGCGATTATCGTTATCCAACGACCTCCGCCTTGGGCGCAACTGACGTCGCTGGAAGAAAGGTAACAGTCAACAAAAACGGCGTTCTGGAATTTGCCGTTCAAAACGTCATAACGGACGCTTCGAAAACTATTGATTTGGAGCTTGTTTTGGATGGCGGAAATCTTATCAATTCCACTGCTGAATATAATAGCATTCCAAATCTCACGCTCAAAAACGGTGCGAGCGTATATGCAGCGGATGGCGCAAGTTATTGGAAAGCGTTAAAGTTCTATAACTTGAACGTTGAACGCGTCAGCGACGAAATTGCAAGCGATCCAGTTACTATTTCTGCTGATATGGAAAAGCCCAATGCTTCGATTTCTTTTGGAGATACGTCCAGCATAGTTATAGCAGGCGATTCTAAAGCGACAATAAATGTTGCTGAAATTACCAGCGCTAATAAGCAGGTTAACGATAATATATCTGATCTTGTTATTTCAGCAGTAATTACAAACGTTGCAACTGGCGGTAGTAGCTTATATGCAGCAGATATCGAAAAAACCGGCGCTGGTACGATGGAATTTACCGCCGCTAACACGTATACAGGAAAGACGACGGTTTCCGAAGGCGGTCTTAAACTCACAGACGCGGCTGTTGTCGCTAACGGAGTAATTGAGCTTGGTGAGAGCGGAACGCTGGAATATAACGTATCAAGCGGCGAAACTGCTCTCGTCTTTACCACTTCCGCCTACGTTTCCGGAGCTGGCGACATTTTCAAAACTGGAGAAGGAAGACTAAAGATAAATACAGATGCAATAGATATTGATACTGAAGATCTTATAGAATTCTCGGCTGATAACTTTGTTGTTGCTTCCGGTCGCGTTGATATTAGAGGTTACATGAACGGTCAACTGGAAGTCGACAGCGGAGCAACGTTCTCGCCCGGCAACTCTATCGGCGAGGCGACGTTCGGCGGTGGCTTTATTCTCAACGAAGCCGGAGCGGAACTGTTGATGGAAATCGGCGGTAAAGAAACTGATAAGAACGACTCGTTAATTGTTACAGGAGAGCTTGAATTAAATAACGGTCTGATATATCTGGAATTGGCAGACGACAGCACATTAAAAGGCGGCGATACGTTTACAGCGATTTTGTACGGAAGCAATAGCGGAGAGGATGGATTTGCAGAAAACTTGCTTAGCCATGTTAGCTCGTACTACTTTACAGATTTGGATTACGTTCCGTTAGGCAATGGCGTTTACGCTATTACCGGTACAGTAGACCCCAACGCCGTTCCTGAACCGTCGACATGGGCGCTGCTTATTCTCGGCGCTGCAGGACTGCTGTATGTTCGGAAACGAAATAAATGAAAGGCGGTAACGGAGTTCGCGCAGCGAACGTAGTTACGCTTAAATCGTAAAAGAATAAACGCTAAAGCGGGAGGAAACTCCCGCTTTTTATTGGCGACAAAAACGCAAAGTTATCTTTAAAACTTCGCGAACTTCGCGTGAGTTTTTTACGTTCGCTTCGCTCACACCCACGGGTTAACACCCGTGGCTCGCCAAAGCGTAATTCCGCTCCCGCTGGTCGCTCCATTACCGCCTTTCATTAATCCAATATTCTTTTCAAAAATCCGTGTCGCCCCGTTGACTTTAAATTTCGATTCTGATAAAATACGGGATATAAACCATTAGTATTCAAATTTTTATTTACTTTCCTGAAAGGAGTAGTTATGAAAAAACTCTGTATTGTTGCCGCGATTGCGGCGTTCTGTCTGACGGCGCAGGCTGTCAAGGCGGAGCAGACAAACGACTATTCTGTCACGCCTGTTCCATTTACGTCCGTTAACGTCAACGACGTTTTCTGGCAGCCGCGTCTGAAAACCGCCTGCGACGTTACCGTCCCAGACTGTTTCAAGAAATGCGAAGATACGCGAATCCCCAACTTCGCCCGCGCCGCCGGCATGGAACCCGGCCCGTTCCGAGGCATTTACTTTGACGATTCAGACCTCTATAAAATCATCGAGGGCGCTGCGTACGTTCTGGCTCTGGAGAAAAACGAGGAACTGGACAAATACGTCGATTCAGTAATTGAGAAAATCGCCGGCGCTCAGGAAGAAGACGGTTACCTGTACACGTCCAGAACGATTTTCCAGAAGTATCCGCAGTACAAGCCGGTCTACACGCCGCCGGGAGGACGCGAACGATGGTCAGCTACAGGCGGGCACGAACTCTACTGCGCCGGACATCTCTATGAAGCCGCCGTCGCCCATTATCTTGCTACTGGAAAACGGACGTTACTGGACGTCGCGATTAGAAACGCCAATCTCATTTGCGAGACGTTCGGCGTCGGCAAAAAGCAGAACTGGCCGCCGGGACATCAGGAAATCGAAATCGGTCTGGTAAAACTCTATCGCGTTACCGGCGATAAAAAGTATCTCGATCAGGCGAAGTATTTCCTCGACATCCGCGGACGTTCCGAAGGGCGTACGTTCCCGATTTACGGCGCGTACAATCAGGATCATCTGCCCGTTGTAGAGCAGACGGAAGCGATCGGGCACGCGGTTCGCGCGGCGTACATGTATTCCGGAATGGCAGACGTTGCCGCCATGACCGGCGACGAGTCCTACGTCAGAGCGATTAACGCCATTTGGAACAACGTTGTTGGATCCAAACTGTACGTAACAGGCGGGATCGGGTCAACGCGTCACGGAGAAGCGTTTGAAGGCAGCTTTATCATGCCTAACGACACTGCGTACTGCGAGACGTGCGCCAACATCGCCAACGTGTATTGGAATCACCGCATGTTCCTCTGGACGGGCGAAAGCAAATACATCGACGTTCTGGAACGCTCGCTGTACAACAGCGTTCTGTCTGGAATCAATCTCGACGGCGACCATTACTTCTATCCCAACGTTTTGGACGACTCCAAGGGCCGCGACCGCGCCGCCTGGTTCGGCTGCTCCTGCTGCCCCAGCAACCTGTCGCGATTCCTGCCCTCCATGCCGGGCTACATGTACGCGGTAAAAGACAACTGCGTCTATATCAATCTGTACGCCCAGTCCGAGGCGACGTTGAAAGGCGTTACCGTCGACGGCAAACCCGCCGACGTCAAGATTAAAGTCGAAACGCAATATCCGTGGGACGGCGCAGTCAAAGTTACTGTTCTGACCGACGGCGACTATACCGTCAAGGCGAGAATTCCAGGCTGGGCTGTCGGCGAAGCGGTTCCGGAAGTCGACGGGAACCATCTGCACTCGTTTATCAACTTCGACGAGTCCCAGCAGCCAACCTGCGAAGCCGACGGCAAAGACGTTGCTCGTGAAACCGGCTACTTCGTTCTCAGCGGAACATGGAAGGCGGGCGATACGTTTACCGTCAACTTCCCGATGCAAACGCTCAAGGTTGTAACAGACGAACGCGTCAAGGCGGACGTTGGGCTGTCCTGCATTCAGCGCGGCCCGCTGGTGTACTGCGTTGAAGCTCAGGACTGCGTCGTCAAGGAAACCGGCAAAGCCCCGCGAAATCTGCACTCTATCGTTCTTGCAGACGACGCTCAGCTCACCGCTGAATTCCAGCCTGAATTGCTCAACGGCGTTATGACCGTCAAGGGAACGCTCAAGCAATGCGTTCTTAATAAAGACGGAACTGTAACAACCCAAGACGTCGATTGCGTCGCGATTCCGTACTACTCCTGGGCGAACCGCGGGCTCAGCCCGATGGCGGTTTACTTCCCGCGAACGGTAGAAGCTGCAACGCCTCTCGCTCCGCCGACGGTTGCGTCTGAAGCCAAGGCGACGGCGTCGTTTGTCAATCAGAGTCCTGCCGGCCCGGTCGAGTTGGTTCAGGACGGCGTGTTCCCGAAAGCCGCCAACGACAACGAATGCCCGCGCTGGCACTGGTGGTCTCGCGAAACGAAGGGTAAACCGCAGTGGATTGCCTACGAGTTCAAACAGCCGACGACGGTAAAGAAGGTTTCCGTCTACTGGTTTGACGACACCGGAATCGGACAGTGCCGCGTCCCGAAATCCTGGAAACTGCTCTATAAGACGGAATCCGGCGAATGGAAAGAAGTCCCGAACCCGTCCGGCTACGATTGCAAGACCTGGGACTGGAGCGTTACAACGTTCGACCCCGTTACAACGTCCGGCTTGAAAATCGAGATTGAATCCCAGCCCAACTACGCCGGCGGCATTCACGAATGGACGGTTGAGTAATTAGTAATTAGTGATTAGTAATTAGTAATTAGTAATTACGCTCCGCGCTCCGCAATGGTTTTGCGCGGGGCTGCCGCTTGCGATTCGGAGGGTCGGCGTCCTCGCCGACCGCAGGCGTCCTCGCCTGCCAATGGAATATTGCCCCGCGAAAAACCATAGACAAGCCCGGTTCGCGGGCGTCTCGCCCGCAAGCAAATTACTGGGAATTTCTGGGACTTGCTGAGACCTGCTGGGAGTTATTTCCCAGCGGTTCCCAGAGCCCTCTCAGAATTCTCCCAGCGCCCTCCCTGTCTATATCATTCATTTTATAATCATCCCTCCCATGAAAAACCCCATATTGAGACTGTTTTCCCTCGTTCTGGTTTGTTGTTTTGTATCTCTTTCCTTCGGTCAGGAGGCGGCGCCGGATCAGCCGACGAAAATTCGCGTTGCCATGTACGCCGACGACGGCGTTGGGTCGAATGCGTACAAGAACTTCCCGCCGATTTTTGAATCCGCCCCGCGATTCGAGATGACAAAAGTTACCGGTCAGCAGATTCGCGACGGCATTCTGGACAACTTCGACATCTTCCTTCTTCCCGGCGGGATGTCGTCCACAGAAGCCGAGTCGATGCAGCCCGAGGGCGTCAAAAAGCTCAAGGAGTTTATCAAGTCTGGAAAAGGCTATCTTGGTTTCTGCGCCGGCGCGTATTTCCCGATTGATCAGCGGTTCATGGACAACGCTCAGATGAAAACGCGACTCTGGCAGAGCG
>JAFZAL010000136.1 GCA_017557195.1 Thermoguttaceae bacterium
CGTTGCAACTGGAACGACGCTGTTGTATGACAATACCGTTCCTCACAATGAGTCTCCGCTGACAATTAACGTTACCGGCGGTACGCTGGAATTTTACAATACGACCGTTAGTGATACACATACAACTAACAACGGCATTTGCTCTGGAGTTGCCGGACAGGAGGTTACCATCAACGGAACAGGAGCCACGCTGCTCATTGACGGCGGAGGAACAGTTTCCGCCATTGCCGGGTCTGGCAAATCGACTATTACGTTTGCTTTAGATCACAATTCTGTTTTTCATGTTAAAAACGGCTATTTTATCAACGGCGGTTACGCGACTCAAGATTGGACTAACAACCAAGCCGAACTTCGCATTGGAGCTACCGGCAAAGTCGAATGTTGGGACGGCGCCAAGATGCAATTCGGAGGTTTGTCGGGCGAAGTTGGCGCTCAGCTTGTCAACACGAAAGCCGGAAAAGGCATGACCATCGGCAATGGCGTAACTGAAAACCAGTCCTATACGTACAACGGGATCATCTCCCTCAACGGAAAAAATATTGATTTCAACGGAGCTGGCAAGCAAACGCTCAACGGCAATATTACCGCTGTTAATATGTACAACAAAGCCGGCACGCTGATTTTGGGAACTGCCGGTAATGATTTGAAAATCAATTCGGGAGTTCTCATTAAAGCCGACGGCGGCGCCGTTCAAGTTGACGGCAATCTTATCGTGGAATCCGGTAATTTTTATCCAGGCGGAACTTGGTCGACGGGAAGTGGAACGATCACGCTTAAAAGCGGTACAGAAATGAGAGTTGGTGGGACGATGGGGCTTACAAACGGCGTCAAGCTCGACGGCGGTTTGCTCTTTAACGACGGCGACCATAACGGGAAAGACGCCACAGTTTCTTCACCCATTACAGTTCTTTCAGACAGCCAGCTGAAAAGCGGATGGAGTGGATCGTTAACGCTCACAGGTGGGCTTAACGGTTCTGGCAATTTAACTGTCGTTAACGACAGCGGCTGGGTACAGGTTACAGGAAAGGGCAATTATTCCGGAAAGTGGACGATTTACGGCAATTTCCGCCCGGGCGCTCAAAACGTCGGAACCAAAGACGCTCCTGCGAAAGCATCTGATTACATCGGCAATGGTGAAATTACGTTCTCGCAAACACAAGGCGACGATCAACGCATTTTCCAAAACTATAATAACTTTTTGACCTTTGCAAACGATCTGAACTTTGTTGGCGATGGCTATTTGAAATCGGGCTGGAGCAAGGATATGTCCTTTACCGGCAATATTAAAGGCTCCGGCAGAGTGGAAATTCATGCCGATTCCGGCTGGGTTAACATGGGAACAAAATGCACGGACGGCGCTTTTACAGGCGACGTTCAGATGAACTGGACAGGCAGCGCCGATAACGAAAAGGGAAAGATGCGTTTGGCGGCGGATCAGCCCTTTGGCGCCAACGCTGGAACGGCAAAGGTCTATGGAGATTTAGATATGAACGGATTCAGCCAAATCTTCAAGGGTCTGTACAACAACGGCGATAAAGGTAAAGTTTTCAATGATTCAACAACGCTTTCAACTTTAACGCTTGACACAACGGGTAAGGATTTGACGTTCCAGAGTTCCATTACCGGCAACATTGCTCTGGTTATCAAAGGAACTGGAAAGCAGACGTTAAGCAAAGTGGTTGCATACACCGGCTCAACAACGATTGAATCGGGAACGCTGGCTCTGACTGCCGCCAGCGGCAATACCAATAAGCTGTACGACCTTTCCGGCGCTGGAAATCTCAATTATGGGGAAGCTAATCTGCAATTGTTCAACTCTGTCAATACCGAATTTTCAGGGAAACTGACCGGTACTGGAAAAATAACGGTTGTCAGTAATAGTAATCCCGTATGGATTACGTTGAGCGCAACCAACGATTTTACAGGAGACATCCAGATTAACCATGATTCGCCTGAGGTTGAAGGCAAAGTCAGACTGGGCGCTGATAACGCCTTGGGAACCGCCAATCGGGCGTACATCTACGGAACGATTGACATGAACGGATATGACCAGTCGTTCGCTGGTATGTCTAACAATGGCGATAAAGGTTCAATCTTTAATGAAACTGATACGCAGTCAACGTTAACGATTGATACAACGAGTTTGACTGAGTCTTCGCAGTTCCATAGTTCCATTAAAGGCAATATTGCTCTGGTTTTAACAGGAACTGGAATAATGACGTTAACCAAAGAGCCTGAATACACCGGATCGACAACGATTGAATCGGGAACGCTGGCTCTTCAGGCTGATGAAAATACGCTGTACGATCTTTCTGGCGGAAAAGCTGACGCGAACGGTACTATTACCAAGTCCGCGACGTTGGACGCGACTGGCAAAGATCTGAAACTTATCAACAACAGCGATACGACAAAGTTTGTCGGAAATATTATAGCTGGTTCAATCGAAAAGACAGGCGACGGCACGCTGCAGATCTACACCGGCGCTGAAGGTAGCGTAGACGCTCAAAGCCTGTTGGTTTCGTCCGGTCGTCTGGACTTGAAAGGTACATTCAAACACGACTTGACGGTTAGCGCTCCCGGCTCTTTCTCGCCGGGCAACTCTGTTGGCGAAGCGACTGTTGATGGAACTTTCATTCTCAACAAAGACGCCAAGCTGATTATGGAACAGGACGCCAGCGGCATGGACAAGCTTTATGCCGGTTTGTTTAGTATTAATCCTGAGGCTGTTCTGGAATTGACGTACGGGGGCGGTTCAGGCACGTATGACATTCTCGTCCAGGACGTGGATTTTGACGGCGACTTAGCAACCGATAGTTTCTGGAATCGACTTCTCACGCCGGGAAGCGACTATTACTGGAATCTTAGCGTCAGCGGAAACATCGTTAGGGCGTATGTTGACGCCAACGCCATTCCGGAACCGTCGACCTGGGCGCTGCTGATTCTCGGCGCGGCTGGTTTGATGTACTGGCGGAAACGTAAATAATGCGTAATTCGTAATTACGCAAGCGCAGGCGAGCCACGGGAGCGCCCCGTAGCTCGCCATTGTGTTTTTATAGACGCAGCCCATAAATCTGAGACATATTATTTGTGAATCAATCTTATCTATTTTAACAATCTTTTTTATTAATTTTCAGAAAATTTACGGGCGAGTCTTCTTTGTTCCAAAATCTGATGTATAATATAAAGTACAGAATTATAATTTTCACTTTTCGCGACC
Organism: Thermoguttaceae bacterium; assembly: GCA_017557195.1. GTDB lineage: Bacteria > Planctomycetota > Planctomycetia > Pirellulales > Thermoguttaceae > RUG11551. The sequence goes on from JAFZAL010000136.1 coordinate 3,218, forward strand.
GCCATGTTCCGGCGCAAAAGTCAAATATAAAACCGTTATCCAGTTTTACCCATGAAGGAGTAAAATCAATGGCTAATACCCAAATGCGTTTATCCGCCCACTCCGGCGTTTCAACATTCATTCGGTTGACGATTCTTGTTTTAGGACTTGTGGTTCTGACAGCCAGCGCTATGGCAGACGTAGTATACGACGAAACAACGCATACGTTTAACGGCAGCGGGACGTATTCAGACGCAGTCTCGTCCGATGAGGCATTAACTGCCAATCCCGAGTCAGGAAATACAATCACTCTTTCCGGCGTCATTTCCGGTGAGGCTTCTTTAACCAAAACCGGAGCTGGTACGCTGACGCTTTCTGCCGCCAATACATATTCTGGCGGAACGACAATTACTGCGGGAAAAGTTACTTTAACATCGAATAACGTCAGCGGTTTGGGAACAGGCGTTGTTACTCTTAACGGTGGAACGCTCGACGCCTCCGCCGTGGGCAGCGGCAAGACTTTTGCTAACAGTATCTACGTTGACGCCAACGGCGGAACGATTACTGTTGCAGGCAGTTCATATTCTTCTTTCGCATCCATTTCCGGTTCTGGCGATTTGACTACCAATGGATTTGTTCACTTTAGCGGAACGGGCGGATATACCGGTCATTTAACCGTCGACAGCGGATACACCCGCGTTAATCCAGGCTCTTTTGGAATCTTTGATTTATCATTAACCAAAAATAATATTTATTTTAATATGTCAGGCTCTGGAACTCTTCAGATTGGCAAGCTTTCATCGACAGCCGATTGCGAAATATTTACCAGCAATTCAGACGCGTATACATTTGAGATCGGCGCTGGTACGTCCAGTACAGATACGGCATCGTACGCTGGACGTTTTCGCGGTATTTCCGGCAAGAAGAATCTTACTGTCAAAAAGGTCGGCGCAGGTATGCAAACGTTAAACCGCACCGGATATGCATACGGCGGAACGGAAAATTCCATTAAAGAAGTAATTGTTAACGAAGGTAAACTGATTATTGACGCTGTTCATGACGTGTTTTCTGGCGGCAATACAACAGGATACTGGGGTTCAGCGCCCGTTACCATTAATTCCGGCGGAACGCTGGAATTCGTACAGTATTTCACGACGTCCCCCAACGTCAAAATGACCATTAATGGCGGAACGCTGGTCCTGGATAAAACGCAGTATCAGAATCAACTGGTTTTAAATTCTGGAACGATCAATGGCGCTGGAAACCTTCAGGTCGGACATAAGGGAGACGGCTCCTGGACTGTCAAAGGCGGCACGTCAACCATTAATAATAAATTTGTCATTGTTAAGACTGGAGACGTCAATAAGACGTTTACAATCAACTTTGACAAAGACGCAACGTTAGACATTAAAAAAGGCATGTCCGGGTTGGCGGATCACACCGGTACGAATATAGTATTTAAAGGAACAGGCTCCGGTCCAGGAAACATTATTATTGAGGCTCAATCTGGAGATATGAGCGGTTTGGGAAATCTTACGTTCAACAACATGAATGGTTCGATAGCCGCCGTTTACTCCGGGACTGGTTCTATAACAAAAACCGGCGCAGGTACTGTTACTCTGTCTGCCGCCAATACGTATTCCGGCGGGACGACAATTTCCGGGGGAACGTTGGCGGTTTCAAAAGTCAACGGTTTGGGAACCGGCGCCGTTACCGTCAACGGCGGAACGCTCGACGCCTCGCCCGCTGGAAAGACCAAAACCTTTGCGAACGCTATTGTCGTCGGCGCTAACGGCGGAACGGTTACCGTTGCATCGGGAGATTATTCTTCCTTTGCGTCCATTTCCGGTTCCGGAAACCTGACGACAAACGGGTATCTTCACTTTAACGGAACGGGCGGATACTCCGGACTCGTTACTGTCAACTCCGGTTTTACCCGTATTAATCCGGGCGCTTTTGGCGTCTTTGATTTAACGATTAACAATTCAAGTAATTTCAACGTTTTTGAATCCGGAACCATTCAAATTAAAAAACTGAATTCAACAACAGGATCGTGGTTGTTTGGCAGCAGTGCAGATAATACATACAATTTTGAAATCGGAACTAACACAACCGCTTCAGATGAAGCGTCATACAAAGGGTTTATTCGCGGTTCTTCTGCAAGCGCAAAAAATGTAACCATAACAAAAGTTGGCGCCGGCAAGCAAACGTTCAACACAGCTGGAAAATGCTATGGAATTGATAACGTTTACGTCAATGGCGGAACAATGGTTATAGCCGCCACAGGCAACGATTATAAAGCGGAAACTACAGAAGGTTACTGGGGTAATGCTACTATCACCGTCAATTCGGGAGGAACTCTTGTCTATAACGGCAACTGGAATACGTCTCCAAACTATGATTTAAATGTCAACGGCGGAACGTTGACGATCAATGCGCTGGTATATCAAAATAAACTCAACTTAAATTCCGCAACCGTCAATGGAAACACAAGTTCAGAGCTGCGAGTCGGCTATGTCGGAACTGGCGCATGGAACGTTACCGGCGGAACGTCAACGATTGAAAACAAGATTGTTGCTGTTAAATCTGGAAACAACACAACGTTTACAATTAACATTGCAGACGGCGCGACGCTGGATATTAAAAAGAACATCTACGGACTTGGCGGATATACAGGAACCGACCTCGTCGTCAACGGAACTGGAAATGGAACGGGAAAGATCAAATACAATCCGTCAAACAGCAATTATGCATCCAACATGGGAACCATTTTGTTTAACAACGTCAACGTTGAACTGGCGGCTAATAAGAATTGGATAGAAAATCCCTTCTTCGGCGCCTCATCAGTTACGCTGAAAGACTCGACTATGACGAGCAAAGCTGATCATGCGCTTAATGGCGGCGTTTTCATACTCGACAAAAGCGATCTGATTTTTAACGGCGAAATCAATACGTACGCTCATCAGATTACGCTGAAAAACGGTTCGACAATTGGCGGAACGACAACAAATTCATGTTTCCGAACAGGACATCTATGGAATTCTCAGTTCTTTACCGTGTATGAATCTGGAAAGCCGGAAAACGTGATGAATACGATTTCCGCCAATATTGCCATGTTTGACACCGGCAAAACGATGACGTTTAATATTGCAGACAAAGCGCCGCTAACGATTTCCGGCAGTTTTGTTCCTGCTGCAAGCGGGCATTACAACGCGCTTCTTAAAACCGGCGCTGGTACGCTGACGCTGACCGGACAAAACAGCTATGGAACGACAACGGTTTCAGAAGGAAAGCTGATTGTCTCTGGAACTGGAACGCTGGGAACGAAAGACGTTACAGTTGCTCAAAACGCAACTCTGGAATTTGCGCCCGATTCCGTTCAAAACGTCTCTAATGCTATTTCCGGCACTGGAGCTGTTGTCAAAAGCGGCGATGGTACGCTGACGCTGACGAAAGCTCCTGGATATACGGGCGCAACAACGGTCGAGTCGGGAACGCTGGCTCTGTCCGCGGGCGGAACGTTGTACAATCTTTCCGGCGCTGGCAACGTCAATTACGGCGCCAACGCTTTGACTCTGAGCAACTCTGACGCCACGACGTTTGACGGCGACATTCTCGGTTCCGGCGCGTTCAAAAAGACGGGGACTGGAACATTGACGCTGTCGCAGCAGCCTGAGTACACGGGTTCTACTACAATTGAACAGGGAACGCTGGCTCTGGCTGACGGCGGAACGCTGTACAATCTTTCCGGCGGAAGCGTTAACGCCAACGATGAAATTACCGCATCTGCGACCTTGGACGCGACTGGCAAAGATCTGACGTTTGTCAACAGCGAAACAACCAAGTTCGTCGGGTCGATTAAAGCGAACAACATCGTCAAAGACGGCGAAGGTACGCTGCAGATTTACGCTGCTTCGTCAGGACAGATTGACGCCAATCATTTCCTGGTGTCGTCCGGTCGTCTGGATATGAAAGAGTACTTCAAGGGATCGTTGGACGTCGAATCCGGCGCAACGCTGTCCCCCGGCAACTCGGTTGGAACGCTGACGGTTGACGGAACGGCTATTTTCGACACCGCTGCGACGCTGTTGCTGGAAGTTGGCAAAAACGATCAAGGCGAGATTGTCGTTGACCGGCTGATTGTCAACGGCGACGCGACCTTTGCTCCTGGATCAATTATCAACATCGGCTTGGATCCGTCCAGTGGACTTCAAGGCGGTGACGAGTTCACGGGCATTCTAATCACGTCAAACAACGCCGCAGACATTTATGACAACGTTAAAAAAGCTTTGCAGTCTTATTACTTTACAGATTTAGATATTCAGTTAACTCCTGACGGAAAAAATATTCAGCTTTCAGCGACGCTTGACGCCAACGCCGTTCCTGAACCGTCAACCTGGACGCTGCTGATTCTCGGCGCGGCTGGTCTGCTGTACTGGCGGAAACGCTCAAGTAAATAAAAGCTTAGGCGAGCCGGGGCGCGTCAGTCCCCGGTAAATATCGCATTATTATCGATTCTATCTTCGGAGAGGGAACGAGAATTTTGTACTCTCCGAAGATATTTTATTATTATCTGTTTTATCCATCTACCTCATTTCATATCTAGCAATAAGTTGTACTTCTTTCACGCCGTTCTTGCTTATCCCTCTTGCATTTCTTTTTAGATTTCGTACAATTATAGATAATAGGAAACAGCGTTTTGTCTGAGGACGAAGCGCTTGAGGGCGAAGTCCGTCTCAAATTATTACATTCCCTACACTCTAAACCCTATTCCATACTATGACGTCATTGATTAAACGAGCGAGTTTGGCTGTCGTTTTGTCAGCCTTTTTGATTGGATCCGTTTACGCGCGAGGCGGAGGCGGGGCATTTTTGTGTCCGGACGTCAACGGCGTCGGCGCGGGCTGGGGAATCGGCTTTGTCGATATCAACCTCTCGCCGGACAACGTCTACGGACCGCTGACGGTCAATCAGGTTACGGTAACGTCGCCGGATCGCCGCATTTTCTACCCGGCTTTTTCATTTACCGCGCCAGACCAGAAAACCAAGGAGATTTTAACGGAGCGTCCAACGCTTCCCCCGTTTGTTCAGGGAATCGTTCGCGAAGCAATGGACAACGCCCGGCCGCGCTGTCGAATTTTCTTCCTGTTTTGGGGCGCTCAGCCGCTGCGAGTCGACGTCGGAACCAATCCGCCAGCGTCGTTTTCGCTTGTTCCGTATTCCGATCCCAATTCGTATTATGCGATTTTGAATCAATGGTTTAACCATTTTATTCCGGAAAAAGGCAAGCAGGACAAGAACCTTTCTCCGCCTGCGCCGTCCATGCTCAAGAGCTATCTGCAGTCGATGCTGGTTTATCGGCTTGGGCTGAATCCGGAATCGATTGGACTGAAATCCTCGCCCTGGGACGACGTCTCTCCGTTCAACTTTACTGCGCCAACGTCGACGCTGCGGTCTAAAATGCCGTACGTTTCTTATTTTGAAGACAAGACGCTGGACGCCATTTCCATAGACTCCCTGATTGAACAATCGCGTTCCGCCAAATCCATTCTGCCGGAAGATATTGCCAGCGACGAAGACAAAGTCGAGGACGATCCCGAAGCCCGTTTTGACGGTCGAAAGCACATGCATCTCAACGAGATCGCGTCGACGCTGTATCTTCCCATGCCGTCAATGGAAAATGTTGTAATCGACGAAAATGCGCCCATTGAACCAATTGCAATGCGCGTTCCGAAAGATTGCGTGTACATTCGATTCGGCTCGTTTAACAATTTCCTCTGGTTCCAGAATTTGACGCAGTCCATTCAGGGCGACGCCATGAACCTGTTGGCGTCACAGAGCGTCGCTCGCGACAGTATGGAAAAAATCCAGACGACTCTTGCCAGCCGGATGACCGAAATGTCCAAGATGATGGGGCCGACGGTCATTCAGGACGTTGCTTTTATTGGTTCCGACCTGTTTTTTGACGACGGTCCTTCTTTTGGTCTGCTATTCCAGGCGACAAACAGCTTTTTGCTTTCCACCGGAATTAACGGTGAACGCTCCAGCGCCCTCAAAGCCAATCCGGACGCCAAAGAGAAGACCGTCAAAATCGCCGGGAAGAAGGTCAAGTATCTCTACACGCCTGACGGGCGAATTCAGTCTTACTACGCCGTCGACGGCGCGTTTCATTTGATTACGACGTCCAAAAAGCTCGTCGAGGAATTCCTCAATACGACTGAAAACAACGATTCGCTGGGCGCTCAGCTGTACTTCAAGTACGCTCGAACGCTTATGCCGCTTTCCAATAAATACACTGTGTTCGTTTACGCGAGCGAAGATTTCCTCTATCGAATCGTTTCGCCGCAATACTGGACGGAAATTTCCCGTCGACGCCGTTCCGCCGCAGAAATTGAGATGGTTCTTCTGGCTCGTCAGGCGGCTTTGAACGAAGGCGTTGAAGCGAAAACCATGGAAGATTTGGTTCGATACGGCTATCTGCCGAAATCCGTACTGATTCGTCCAGACGGAAGCCGGCTCATGTTTGACGACAACGGCGGCGTTTACGATACAAAACGCGGATACTGCGGTCAGTTCCGCCCCTGCGCCGACATGAAAGTCGAGTCCATGTCCGACTACGAGCTGTCACGCTACGAAGCCATGCGGGAATCGTTCCAGAAAAAAATCGTTCAGCTCAGCCCGCTGATGGTTGGTTTGACGGTTCAGAAACTTGACGATGACGTTTCCAGACTGTTTGTCGACGCCCGGGTGGCGCCGTTTGCCCGCGCCAATTTTGAGCGAACCAAGAGTTACTTCGGTCCGCTGGATACGGTTCGATTCGCTCCGGTTCCAGGCGACTGCATTCAGGCGCAGGCAATTCTCAACAACGCTCGTTTGCTCATGGGCGTCAGAAACAACATCCCATATCAGGGACCGACAGGACGCCCCGTTCGCGATATTTTGGGCAGCATTTTCGGCAACGATATCGGAATGTATTTCGGCACGACCAACGAACGCGGATTCCTCGGTTTGCTGGGTACGTTTGGAATTGCACCGATCGGTCCGCCGGCTGAATATTCTATCCATTCCAGACCTGACATCGACATGCGCTATCGGGATCAGCATATTCGCCTGTTCTCATTCCAGCCGGAAATCCCGCCGCAGGTGCAGCCGTATCTGGCTTACGAAATCACGCCAACGCCGCAGCACGTCTGGATTTCTGTCAACAACCCCATCGGAGCGCCGATTGGACGGAGAATCAACGACATGTGCTACGCAATGTCGGCGAGAACGTCGTTACACAATCTTGTAACAATCCAGACGCTCGTTCAGCAGTTTGGCGTTGCTCCTGTCGATGCGATGTCGTTTTTTGAAGCCCATTCTTCTGTCAAAATGGCCTCTCCCATCGGCGGTCAATACGTTTATCAGTCAATAACTCCTACATTTGGTTTTTGGACGGATACCGCTTTGGGATACGCCAACATGCGAAATCTGGGCTGGTTTTCCGTTCGCGCGCCGCAAGGGTATCTGGCGCAGCCGTGGAACTGGTTTTACGGCGGCGATTTCCAATTCAAAATCGAACCGGAAGCCGTTCAGTTCGGCGCGACAATTGACATGAAAGATTTGGGAAAATGAACACAGATAAACAAGATGCAAATTCGCTGCGCTGCGCTGTTTTGATTTCCGGGGCAGGGCGGACGTTAAAAAACCTGCTCGACTATAAAAGCGCCGGGCGGCTGACCAACGTCTGCTTTCCGCTGGTCGTTTCCAGCTCGTCAACTGCCGCCGGGCTTCAATACGCCTCGCTTTGCAATGCAAGCGCTTGCGTCGTGGAACGAAAAGAATACGATTCAGACGACGCCTTTTCCGGCGCGATATACAAATTGGTTGAACAGAGTCAATGCAATTTTATCGTCATGGCGGGATTCATGCGAAAGCTGATCATTCGCCCGGAATGGGAAAATCGCGTTGTCAACATTCATCCGTCGCTCATTCCGAGTTTTTGCGGTCCCGGCTTTTACGGAAAGAAAGTCCATCAGGCGGCAATTGACCACGGCGTGAAAGTCAGCGGCTGTACTGTCCATTTTGTTACAAATCAGGTGGACGACGGTCCGATTATTCTGCAGAAAACCGTTCCCGTCCATTCGGACGACGATGCCGACTCGTTAGCCGCCCGCGTTTTGGAAGTCGAATTTCAGGCTCTGCCTGAGGCGTTAGAACTCATCGCCGACGGTCGCGTAACGGTCGATGGGAGAAAGACGATAATTAATACCGTTAATTAACGATCAGGGGCGCGTAAGCCCCCTTTTTATTACGATCTCGTGAACATTTTTTAACCCCTTGATGGTAACTCTTTCATCTGTTAAAATAAACAAAAACTAAACTCAGGAGGACAAAACTATGAGAAAACTTTTAATTGTTTTAACCATTTTGGTCGTTGGCGTCTTTTTGATTTCTAACTCTCTGGCGGGTGAAATGCGTACGTGGAGATCCGGCAAATTCTCCGTCAATGGGGAATTTGTCAAGTTGTCGGAAGATGGCAATACCGTCATGATTCGCAAAGACGATGGTAAACTCGTTCGCGTTCCGCTGGCGCGTCTCTCACAAGAGGATCAGGACTACGTAAACGAAACGCAAAACTCATTTGTGGAAGATGACGACGCTGCCGACGACAACTCCAAGGAAGAAGTCGGAGACGAAGAAGAGCCAGCAGTTCCGCCTACTCCCCTGAGTTCTTTTAAAATCGAAGGAACAAAGCTCATAAAATTCGTTGGTTCCGAAAAGGATGTGGTAATTCCCAATAACATTACGGAAATTAGAGACAGCGCATTCCGGGGCAGTCGATTCATGACTTCCGTGAAAATTCCAAATAACGTGAAGGTAATAGAATCCCGCGCTTTCGAAGACTGCCGGTTTTTAACATCCATAAAGATTCCTGAGGGCGTAACGGAGATTCCCTTCTGCGCATTCTCAGGCTGCAGTTCCTTAACTTCTATCGAGCTTCCTAAAAGCTTGACTGCAATTGGAAACAGCGCATTTTCAGGCTGTTCTTCTTTAAAGTCTGTTGAAATTCCAAAAGGCGTAAAGACAATCGGAACTTATGCTTTCCATAACTGCAGTTCATTAACGTCGATTGTCTTTCCCAAAGATATGGAGTTGATTGACAGTTATTCTTTTACAGGCTGCAGTTCCTTAAAGACTGTTGTGATATCCGAAGGTGTAATAGAAATAGGGCAAGAAGTCTTCAGAGGCTGCGGCGCCCTGACTTCTGTAGAGCTTTCCAAGGGTTTGAAGATAATTGGAAGTCGAGCGTTTCAGGACTGCCGGTTTTTAACATCCATAAAGATTCCTGAGGGCGTAAC
>JAFZAL010000137.1 GCA_017557195.1 Thermoguttaceae bacterium
ACAAGTCGATTTACGAAGCCCTCATGCACGCCGGCGCCGCGTTCCACGCCAAGGTGGACATCCTCAAGGTGGAAGCGGAAGAAATCGAAGAGAAGGGCGCGGACGCTGTTTTACAGGGCGTTCAGGGCGTTCTCACTCCCGGCGGGTTTGGCTTGCGCGGAGCAGAAGGCAAGATGGCGGCGATTCAGTGGGCGCGAGAGAACAAAGTCCCGTTCCTGGGAATCTGCTACGGCTTGCAGTGCGCGGTGATTGAGTTCGCCCGACACGTCTGCGGTCTTCCCAACGCGTACAGCATCGAATGGAAAACCGACACCGATATTTTCGAGGGCAACGCCTCCGCGCAGGCGCAAGACGCCGTTGTCGTCCTGATGGACTCGCAGCAAAACGTCGTTGACCGCGGCGGCACAATGCGCTTGGGCGCGTACGCCTGCTGGCTCAAGCAGGGGTCTCACGCCAGAGAAGCCTACGGAACGGAAATGGTTCGGGAACGACATCGCCATCGATACGAAGTCAATCCCAAAATCAAAGACATGCTGGAAGCCAACGGCATGGTCATTTCCGGCGTCAATCCGGACAGCCGTTTGGTCGAAATCGTCGAACTGAAAGATCACCCGTGGTTTGTCGCCACGCAGGCGCACCCGGAATTCAAATCCCGCCCGACGGAACCGCACCCGCTGTTCCTCGGATTTATCAAAGCGTCGATGGAGAATTAGTCTATGTCCAAAGAACTGGAATCCCGAGCTGATTGTTTAGGGAATAGGGAATGGGGAATAGGGAATAGTAATTCTCGTTCCTTCGCTCCCTACTCCCTACTCCCTATTCCCTACTCCCTCGTAGCTATAGCTTGTATCTTATTAACGAATGTCAGCTTTGCTCAGATGGTAACGACGGGAACGCCGTTTAACCGCGTGAGCGACTCGTTCCATGAGAACATCGGCACAAGCTGGTCTTTGCAGGGTAAGAATTGGAACATGAGTTTCGGCGGGAATAACGCTCTGCCGGGGCAGGCTCAGTTTGGGAATCCCGGCGGGGCTGGCGGCGGAATTCAGGGCGGAGTCGGGTTTGGCGGAAACGGGTTTTCCGGCAACATCTGGGGACGCATGGAACAGGGTTCCAGCCGATCTCTGGTCAGTCAAACCCCGTCTGTTACAACGTTCAACGGCGTACCGGGCATGGTTTCCGACACGCAGCAAACGCCCTTTGTTATCAGCAACACGCCTGTCGTCGGCTCGTGGACGGGAATGCCCGGTTTGATTGATCCAACCGGCGGTTCCCTGACCAGCGGTTTGACCAGACCGGTTGGGAATTCCCCGGTTTCTCAGGCGTTGAGTCGAGTCCGCGCCGCAGAAGGAACAGGAGCAGAGAACTCGCCAAACGGGCTTAAACGTGCAGCGTTCGGGTCGGATCGCTTGACCAGAAACAACCGCTCGGACGTCGACAATTCCCCATCGTACGGTTCCGATAGCGCCGATGAAGCGTCCAGTTCTGCCGACAGCGTTGTTGGTTCCGTCGCTCAGATGAAACAACTGTATCAGCAGGAAAACGTCGAACCGAAGCGGGAAAAGGCTCAGCTCAATATTGAGAAAGCCCGCGCTGCGGCGGAAAAAGGACGCATCGGAGCGGCTAAGTCCTATTACAAAACCGCGATGAAATACGCTCAGGACGACGACGTTAAAAAGACAATTATTAAAGAGTATAACGCATTAGAAAAATAGAATTAGTGGTAAGTGGTTAGTTGTAAGTGGTAAGTATTGCTGAAACGCTTGCGTCCTTACCACTAACCACTTAAAACTTACCACTCAAATTCCCTCCTCCCTACCATGGACCTAAATAAAATACGCCGTGAAATTGACCGAATTGACAACTCTATTCTTCGCGCCTTGCAGCGTCGAATTGAATGGGGTCGATTGACCTTGAAATTCAAAAAGAAAATCCTCTCTCCGGAACGCGAACAGGCGATTGTCAACAGCCTCATGGAGCGCGAACGGTCGCTGCTTTCCAGTGAGGTTATTGAGGCGATTTATCAAACCATCTTTACGGAATCCCGGCGCGTTCAGGCGGAAGCCCGTCCTTTAATCGCGTTTCAGGGCGAACACGGCGCGTTTACCGAAGTAGCCTGTCGGGAATGGAACAAGAACCTCGCTCCGATTCCCTGCGCTACCAATTCAGACGTTATCGAAGGAATTGAACAGGGCGTTTACGACTTCGGCATGCTGCCGATAGAAAACACGATTGTCGGGCGTCAGAACCACATCACGGCTTTGCTCAACCAGTCCAAGCTGCACATCGTTGGGGCGATCAGCATCCCGGTCGAGGAATGTCTGCTTGTCGTTCCCCGCGCGCCGCTGACCCAGCTTCGCCGCGTCTATTCTCACCCGATGGCGTTGGCGGAATGCAAGAGCTTTATTCATCAAAACAATCTCGACGCAGTTGAGTATTTCGACACCGCCGGCGCGGCTCAATGGCTCGCGGAAAACCAGCCGGACGGAACGGCGGTTATTGCCGGCGAACTGGCGGCGAAGTATTACAACCTGGAAGTGGCGCGGCACAACGTTGGCGACAACCCGCACGCGGCAACCCGGTTCCTCGTCGTTGGCAGCGAGCCGAAATCTGACGGCGGAAACAAGACGTCTATTTCGTTCTTCGTGAAGAATGAACCCGGCGCGCTGGCGGCGATTATGAACCTCTTTGCCGAGAGCAAAATCAACCTCAGTCACATCGATTCCGTTCTCGACTCGACGGGCGACTACGTCTTTTACGTCGACGTAGACGCCAACGTCAACGACGCCCCCGTCGCGAAAGTTATGGAACAGGTCGAAAAGCTCTGCGACTCCTGCCGCGTCCTGGGATGCTATAATGAAATTAAGTGATATTTGAGTTGCGAGTAGCGAGTTGCGAGTTGCGAGAAAAAATATCAGACGCGACAGCGTTCCTCTCCAACCGCGTTAGCGGTTTAAACTACTGCCTACTGCCTATTGCCTAATGCCTCTTACACCTACCGCTGCTGTCGAACTTGTTGCGCCGCATACGTGGCCGGCGTCTGTCTTGCCGGTTTTGCTGGCTGGGGCGCTGACGATGCACGATTGCCCGGAGAATTTCTCGCCGGTTATGTTTTTCGTCTTGCTGGCGATTTCCATTTTGATGCAGTCGTCGGCGAACGTGATTAACGACTATGCCGATTTCGTTCGCGGGGCAGACACCGCAGACAATCAGCCGGATAAAGAGGACTCGGCGATGGTTTATCGCGGCGTCAGCCCGGCGGCGGCGTTGACGCTGTTCTTTCTGCTTATGGCGACGGCGGGCGCGTTGGGCGCGTACGTCGTTTGGAAGACGGGCTGGATTCCGCTGGTTATCGGCGCAATCGGCGCAGCGACGGTTTGCCTGTACAGCGTCGGGAAAAAGCCGATTTCCTATCTGCCGTTGGGAGAACTGACAAGCGGCTTTGTCATGGGCGGACTGATTACCCTGGCAAGCTCTACCGTTTTGACCGACGCGTTTTCGTGGCGTCCGCTGCTGTATTCCATTCCGCTGATTTTGGGAATCGGCTTGATTATGTGCACCAACAACACGTGCGATATCGAGAAAGACATTCAAGCCAACAGAAAAACGTTCTCCGCAATCGTCGGGCGCGTTTGGGCGAGGCGGACGTACCATCTGTTTGTTTATCTCTGGATCGCGTCCATTGTAACAATCGTCGCAGTCTTCTTTCCCGCCGGGTGGATAATCCTGCCGGTGTATTTGATAGCGTCCTATCCGCCGCTGCGGGCGCTGTTAAGCAACCCGCTGATTCTCAACTCCCGCATCGCCGCCATGGGACAGATTCTTACCGTGAACCTGGTCATGACGACGTTCTACGTTATCGCTATTTTTGCGGACAAAGTTATGCTGTAAAAGAGAACGTTGACTTCGTAACCGTTTTGAGTCAAATATTACTCTTGCGAATTAATCTCGGCTTCAATTTTCTCAACTTCTTTTTGTGCGTCCTCATTTCCAAGTTCGACAGCTTTACGAAACCACTTTAGCGCTTCAGATTTGTCTTGAGGAACGCCAACACCGGAATAATAACGCTCGCCTAGAATGTATTCTACATCCCCTTCAATAGACCCCTCTTCAGCCGCTTTGAGATACCATTTTACCGCTTCGGATTTATCTTCAGGAACGCCGGCGCCTTCATCGTATCTTGAGGCAAGCCAACCGGCGTGATTATCATCCTGTTCCGCAGCCTTAATAAACCATTTCAAAGCTTCTTCTTTGTCTTTTGGAAAGTCATCACAGTAAGAATTCTCAATTTCGATAAAATCAAATTCATAAAAGTCGTTTTGAACTCCTAAAAGCATCCCGGCTTTCACAGTTTTGGAACCTGAAAGCATTTCTCCCAGCGTCCATGCGTGAGATGCGGATTGATCAGCTGAAATCCGATACCATTTTAACCCTTCTGAATAGTCTTTCGGAAAGTATTCCCCTTTGCAATACATATTTGCAATATCCCATGCGTGAAAACAGTCATGACAACCAGCTTTAGTGAGCCATTTGATTGCTGTTTCTTCGTCTTTGGGAACGCCTTCGCCTTTAGCATAGCAGACGCCCAGATGGAATTGAGCATCTACAATTCCTGACTTAGCAGCTTTGTGATACCACTTCACAGCCTTTGGATAATCTTTAGAAACGCCTTCTCCGTTATAATAACAATTACCAAGACGCAATTGAGCTTCAGCGTCTCCTTGCTTTGCTAATATATACAGCCAGTAAACCGCTTTCTTTTTGTTTTCCGACGTTCCCTTGCCATAATAATAGCAATTGACCAGTTTACGCATTGCGTCTTGATTATCAAGTCTTGCCGCTTTACGCCACCATTTTACAGCTTTGGTTTTGTCTTCTGGAATGCCATCCCCTTTAGAGTAACAAACTCCAAGATTGAATTGAGCGCTCTCATTATTCTCCAGAGCCGCTCTGTGCCACCACTTTACTGCCTTGGTTTTGTTTTCTGGAACGCCCTCTCCTTTAGCATAACATCGTCCAAGATAGTCTTGAGCGCTCGCATTACCCTCCAGAGCAGCTTTGCGCCACCATTTTACAGCTTTGGTTTTGTCTTCTGACGTTCCTTCGCCAAAATAGTAACAAATGCCGAGGAAAAATTGCGCGTCATCATTATCTTCTTTTGCCGCTTTAGAAAACCATTTGAAAGCTTTTACTTTGTCTTCCGATACCCCTTTGCTGTAAAAATAACAATAAGCAAGACTATATTGTGCATCGATATGTCCATGTTTTGCTGCATTACGATACCATCTTACCGCTTTAGCTTCGTTTTTTGGAATGCCTTCGCCAAAATAATATTGTTCTGCAAGACTGTATTGTGCATCAATATGTCCTTGTCTGGCTGCTTTATGATACCATTTAGCCGCTTTAGCTTTGTTTTCAGGAATACCATCGCCATTATAATGCTGTTCTGCAAGACTGAATTGAGCGTTTGCATATCCTTGTTTTGCTGCTTCAAGATGCCATTTTGCCGCTTTGGCTTTGTTTTTAGGAACGCCTAAACCATAATAGTAGCTTATTGCAAGATAATATTGCGCTTCTTTATGCCCCTGAAGAGCGGCTTTACGATACCAAACAACAGAATCCGCAACGTCGTTAAAATAATGTTGACTGGCTATATTATATTGTACTTCTGGAAGCGACAACTGATGAACGCACTTGTCCAGCAACGATTGGGCGTCAGAAAAATCAGGATTCAATTCCAGAATCAATTTCAATTTTGAAACGGCTTCCAAATAATTTTCGTTATTGTACTCTTGTTCAGCTTCCTGAAAGATTTGAGCAATATTATCCGGTTTATTTTCCATTTTATGATTCTCCTAAAACAGATTGAGTATTGTTATTTATGCGTATAATACTGGAATGTCATTATAACACAATACAGAATTTTACAATGGGGAGAGAACCGCTTTTGTAACAAATTTAACTATAGAATAAAAATACCTGTAACAAAAGCGGTTAGATAAACTCAGACTGATTAACTCCGATTATCTCGGAATTCGTTTGCTTTTCA
The DNA here is from genome assembly GCA_017557195.1 of Thermoguttaceae bacterium. GTDB lineage: Bacteria > Planctomycetota > Planctomycetia > Pirellulales > Thermoguttaceae > RUG11551. Next base: position 6,050 of record JAFZAL010000137.1, read on the forward strand.
T
>JAFZAL010000138.1 GCA_017557195.1 Thermoguttaceae bacterium
CAGCTTGAGTTTATACGTCGTACCTTCGGGCGCAGGAACGGTTACCGTCTTGCCGAGATAATCGCAGGCGGATTCGACGCGGGCAGAGAGCGTTACAGTTCTTTCTCCTTCACTGCCCGGCAGCCAGACGGCTGTTACAGTCTTTCCGTCTGGGCGTTTCCAGCTGACCTGGCAGAAATCGTCTTTGAGCCAGCCGGGGTTCTGGACGGAACCGTCAGGGCGCATCTTCGTCAGCGTCTTCAGAGCCAGATACCCCGACTTCGGACTCAGGTCGCGATGTACCATTCCAAAGTGATGTTCCTTGTCGACGTCGTCCTGTTCCACCGCCTGGAATTCATACCAGAAGTAACGGTCAATTCCTCCGGCAAAGGCGAGCAGATACGCCTGAGCGAGGAAGACGCCCTGATTTGGTTCGGAAGAAACGTTGGTACTGCCGCCGTTCATGATTGTCGAGACGATCAGCGCGCCCTTGAAATCGGAATCGAACTTGATTACCTCGGCAACGGGGGCGTGGTAGTCAGACGAGGAAGCGACAATAAGAGGAATCAGCTTGTCGCCCGGCTTGAGCAAATCACCGTTGAGAAACCGGCTTCCTTCATCTTTTGCCGCCTGTTTGAGCGAGTCGTCCAGCCCTGGCGCCGGCGCAAGGCGCGCGTGTTCCGGGACGTTCTTTTTCGTCCAGTAAGCTTCCCAGCCGATTCGCAGCGTATGGCGATAGGAGTCTGAGGCGAAACCACTATGTGACAAAATCCCGTTGGAATCCCATTGACAATTGTAGTACAGCGGAACGCCGCCGACGAGAATCAGCGTCCCGCCGCTGCGAACGTATTCAACCAGGTTGTCAAAATACGGCGTCGGGAAATGCTCGCTCGGAGGCAGGAACAGGCACGGATGCGTTTTGGGCGAAAGCGTTTTGAGCTGTTCAAGCGTAACAAAGTCAACGTCGACGCCGTCCGGGAAATTCGCTTCCAAAATAACCGGCGGGAACTGAGACGAGACGTCGTACTTGACGTCGTACAGCGCCGCGAACTTGCCCGGTAAGCCTTTGGGATAAAGCTGTTTCAGCCCGGCGGCGATTACCTGACGGTTTGTCGTTCCGAACGCCGGGGTTGTCGCCCAGCCCATCTCGGTAATCCAGATCGGGCGGTCTTCGCCGGTGTATTGAATCGTCAAGTCGCGGAACTTTTTAATGTCGTCCAGAAACAGATTACACAGACGGACGGTTACAATCCCGCCGCGGTACGGGTGAATGTTGACGATGTCAAAATACTTCCCGCCGCCCTCTTTGAGAACGTTTTCGTAATAATCGTGCGGAACGCCCGCCAGACCGCCGAAGACGACCTTTAATTCCGGGTCGATTTCCTTGATAATTTCGTATGTCCTCTTTAGCAGTGTGACGTAATCTTTCGCGTTCGGCTCTTTCCAGAAGTTGGGGATGTTCTCTTCGTTCCAGACTTCCCAATAGCGAATTCTGTTCTTGTATCGGGTTACCAGCCGACGAACGTACTCGCTCCATTCGTCCAGATGTTGAAACGCCGGGTTCGCCCACGAGACGTTGTAGTCGAGAATCGGCAGAATCGTAATCCCCGCCTTGTCGGCTTCGTCCAGGACTCTGTCCAGATGGTCAAAATGCCAGTCGCCTTTTCGCCATTCGACGCCGCCCCATGAGAAGTCGGCTCTCGCCCAGCGAATTCCCGCCGCCCGCATGGCAACCAGGTTGGCTGGCATGGCGTCGAACTCTTGACCGCCGCCAAGATGAGCGCAAACGCCATACGGCGATTCAACATTCGGTTTTTCAGCAGACGCCGTCGCGCAAAGCGTCAACAGGCTAATGCATAAGAGGATAATTCGGTAACGCATGATTGTGGTCCTTTCGTGGTTGAGGGGAAGCGCTTAGTGCATAGCGCTTAGTGCATAGTAAGATGAGCGCTTTGCGTCCTAGGCACTAAGTACTAGGCACTATGCACTACACATGATTCTACCAAATCGCAAAGCAATAATCAACAGTCTTGTAAGAAATTGTTATAAAAACGTCAAGAAATTGTCGTCCAAGAAACGCAAAAAGCCGACGCTGCGTCCTGCGGCATTGGCTTTTTGGCTTGTACGGTTCATGGGAAATCGATCCGCACAATCGGGGAAACAGAATGATTTGTTTACGTCATGCGGTTTTGGCGCGCGTCTGGACATCGTCAAAGAGCCGTTCTCGACCTTCAATAATATTCTCGGTGATGATGTACTTTCCTCCGCTGGGCTGGTCGGGAAGCTCGTAAAGAATATCGAGCATGATTTCTTCCATAATCGACCGCAGACCTCGCGCGCCGGTGTCTTTTGCCAGCGCTTTTTTCGCAACGGCTCGCAGCGCGCCCGGCGTGAACTCCAGCTCGGCGTCGTCCATGCCGAAAAGCTGCATGTATTGCTTGGTCAGAGCGTTGCGCGGTTCTTTCAGAACGCGAATCAGGTCTTCCTCGTTAAGCGGCATGAGCGTAGAGATAATCGGAAGACGCCCGATCAGTTCCGGAATCAAGCCGAATTCCATGATGTCGTCGCTGGTAACGTAAGGCAGCAGAGATCGCTGTTCGTCAATATTGATAACGTCGTCGTCAACGCAGTTGAACCCGAGAGACTTTTTGCCCATTCTGCGACCAATAATCTCTTCCAGACCGGCAAACGTACCGCCGCAGATAAACAGAATATTGGACGTGTCAACCTGAATAAAATGCTGTTCCGGGTGCTTTCTTCCGCCCTGCGGCGGGACGTTGGCAATTGTGCCTTCCAGCATCTTCAGCAGCGCCTGCTGAACCCCCTCGCCGGAGACGTCGCGGGTAATCGAAACGTTTTGGCTCGTCTTGCCTATCTTGTCAATTTCGTCAATATAGATAATCCCCTGCTGCGCCGCTTCGACGTCGAAGTCTGCCGCATGGAGCAGTTTGAGAATCAGGTTTTCTACGTCTTCGCCAACGTAGCCGGCTTCGGTGAGCGTGGTAGCGTCGCCGATAGCAAACGGCACGTCGAGAATTCTCGCCAGCGTTTGCGCCAGGAGCGTTTTACCGCTGCCGGTTGACCCGATCATCAGGACGTTGGATTTATCCAGTTCGACGTCGCCTTTGCCGCGAGCGGCAGCGTGTTCAAGCCGTTTATAATGGTTGTACACCGCAACCGACAGGCATTTTTTAGCGTATTCCTGACCGATGACGTACTCGTCCAGCTTGGCGACGATTTCGCGCGGTTTGAGCTTGTTGACGAATCGCGACCGGGTTTCCGTCTGACGGCGTTTGCGTTCATCGGATAGAATCGACTGACACAATTCCAGACAGCTTGAACAGATATAAACGTTATCCGGCCCTTCAACCAGCGGACCGACTTCCTTACAGCTTTTATGACAGAACGAGCATTGAGCCTGCTTCCGAACTCCCAAATTCTTACGTGAATTGTTGTCGTCGTTATCTTGAGGCATAAGGTCGTCCTTTCGATTATAAAATAGAAAAAAACAAAAACGAAATCATTCCCACTCGTCTGAAATCAGACTGAGACGTCAAGTTCCGAGAAATACAAGGCTCTTTAAATATTTCCCCTATGAATTCTTTAGCTTAACAGATAAATTCATCGACTTTATACTAAGCAAATTATAGATTTTTACACTA
>JAFZAL010000139.1 GCA_017557195.1 Thermoguttaceae bacterium
CCGCGAATTCTGCCCAACGCGCTCGACACAGCGGCGTCCGACATCGTCAAGCGTCGGCTGGAATCGGCAGGCGTAACAATCAACTGCGACGCGTCCGTCTCGGAAGTTCTTACTGGAGCCGACGGCAACGTCAGTTCCGTAAGACTTTCGGACGGGCGAACTATTCCCTGCGACGTTTTGGTCATTTCCATCGGCGTGCGGCCCAACGTCGAACTGACCAAGGGAACCGACGTCGCCGTCGAACGGGGGGTTCTCATTGACGAAACGTGTCAGACGAGCGTTCCCGACGTCTTTGCCGCCGGCGACTGCGTCGTGTCACACGATTTGACAGACGATTCCAAACGAATCCTGGCGATTCTGCCCAACGCGTATCAGCAGGGCAAAACAGCCGGCGCCGTCATGGCAGGTCAGGACAGAACCGACAAAGGCGCGCGCCCGATTAACGCGACCAGCTTTATCGGTTTGCCGCTGATCACCGCCGGAAAAACCAGTCTGACCGCGGAACAGGCGGCGGAGCAGGGCATTACAATTATCGTCGATTCCGAAGGCGAGAACTATCGAAAGCTGGTTATTCAAAACGACAGAATTATCGGATTTATCCTCCTGGGCGCGGCGTATACGAAGCGGGCGGGAATCCTGACAGACCTGTTAAACCGTCAGATTCCGCTGTCGTCAGTCGGCGCTGGCGTGTTGCAAACGCCGGAGCTGCTGCTTTTCGACAAGGCTGAAAGACTGCAAAGAATGGAAGGAGTGCGAAGCATATAAATCATGGTTAATCATATAGACGCAAACGATATGCAGTATACGGAACTCAACCGGATTATTCGTCAGAAGCCGGGAGAGTACACGCTCAGCAACGTCAACGGGCAGCGTTACATCGGCTGCGGGCTGGGCTCCGAATTTAAAATCAACATTCACGGCACGCCCGGCAACGACCTGGGCGCCTTTATGGACGGCGCGTCGGTGAACGTCTTCGGCAACTGCCAGGACGCGACCGGGAACTCGATGAATCAGGGAAGAATCATCGTTCACGGTTCCGCGTCCGACACCGCCGGGTACGCCATGCGCAACGGCGAGATATTCATCCAAGGCAACGCCGGATACCGCGTCGCCATTCACCTCAAGCAGTACGTTGCGAAGCCGCAAGGGCAGAAGGACGAGGTTTTGCCTCCGAACAAGCCGGATTCGGCGTTACCCACTTCCAAGCAGGAACCGACCTTGTCGGGCGACATTCCCAAAGTGGTTGTCGGCGGGAAAACCGGCTCCTTCCTGGGCGAGTACATGGCAGGCGGAATCGTCCTGATTTTAGGACTCGGCCTGGCGCCCGGCGAAGAAATTACCGGTTCGCACTGCGCGACCGGCATGCACGGCGGCGTCATCTACCTGGCGCAGGACATTCCCGACTACAAAGTCGCCTTTGCGATGAACAAAACCCCGATCGACGCCGAGGACGAAAAAGCCATTCGTCCGTTGATTGAACAGTACTGTCAGCATTTTGGAGAGCTTCCCCATTCGCTGCCGTTAGAAAAATTTGTCAAGATCCGTCCACAGACTTCCAGACCGTATGGAAAAATGTATGTTGGAAACTAAATAGTTGCGAGTGGCGAGTTGCGAGTTGCGAGATTCGTGTTGCGAGTTGCGAGACGCATTTTGCATAACTCCTCACTCCTCACTCCTAACCCCTAACTAAGTAAACCCCATTTCCATTTACCCCTTTTTTATTACTACTATCATGACCTACAAACCCTTATTTTCGTTGCGCGATTCCGAACAGGCAATCAAGCAGGTTAAAGATTGTTTTGAACAGCTGCTCTCCAGTCAGTTGGGACTGCAGCGCGTTACCGCTCCGTTTTTCGTTCGAAGCGGCACGGGACTTAACGACGATTTGAATGGCGTCGAAATGCCTGTCGCTTTTAAGGTCAAGGGCGCTCATCAGACGGTTGAAGTCGTCCAGTCGCTGGCAAAATGGAAACGTTACGCTCTGAAACGTTACGGATTCAAACCCGGCGAAGGTCTGTACACCGACATGAACGCCATTCGTCCCGACGAAGATTTGGATAATATCCATTCATTCTACGTTGACCAGTGGGACTGGTGCAAGATCATCCTTCCGGAAGAACGCAACGTCGAAACCCTCAAGGCGACCGTTGAAAAGATTTACGCCTGCATCGTCGCATGCGAAAAGGCGATCAGCGCCAAGTTCCCGGTTGTTACGCCGCTTCTGCCGGAAAAGATCACTTTTGTTACAACCAAGGAGATGTACGAACAGTATCCAACCATGACGCCCAAACAGCGTGAGACGGAATACTGCAAGAAATACGGGGCGATCTTCATCATTGGCATCGGCGGCGCTCTGCCGGACGGCTCGATTCACGACGGCCGCGCTCCGGACTACGACGACTGGACGACCCCTCGTCCCGACGGCGGAATTGGTCTCAACGGCGACATCGTCGTCTGGAACCCGATTCTGGAATCCGCCTACGAACTGTCCTCAATGGGCATTCGCGTTGACGCCGAAACCCTGCTGCGTCAGCTGGAAATCCGCGGGTGCATGGAACGCGCTCAGTTCCCGTTCCACAAAGCACTGCTGGCTGGCGAACTCCCGCAGACTCTCGGCGGCGGCATCGGTCAGTCCCGTTTGTGCATGTACATGCTCCGAACAGCCCACATCGGCGAAGTCCAAGCCGCCATCTGGCCGGACGAAATGATCGCCGAGTACGCTGAAAAGGGCGTTACGCTGCTGTAATAAATAGTGCTTAGTACTTAGTGCATAGTGCATAGGACGCGAAGCGTTATACTAAGCGTTATGTACTAAGCGCTAGCCACTAGACACTAGGCACTAAGCACTAGGCACTAGGCACTAGGCACTAGGCGCTAGGCACTAAATCAACCTCCCTCCCCTCCCCTACCATCATGTTCCATTTCCCTTGCCAGCACAAGCGCTGGATTGTATTTTTTGCTCTGATTATTGGATTGAGCATTCTGGGATTGTTCGTCCCGGAATCGGCAGAGCAGTTTGAAGAAACGCCGGATATTCTGGCGAAGCTCAACAAGGCGGATATCGCCTGGATGATAACGGCGTCTGGACTTGTCATGCTCATGACGCCTGGTCTGTCGTTTTTCTACGGCGGCATGGTTCGCCCGAAAAACGTCATTTCGACAATGTTACAAAGCGTCGTCTGCATCGGACTTATCAGCGTCCTGTGGGTCGTCATTGCGTTCAGCCTCGCGTTCGGCTCCGACTTTTACGGCGTCATCGGCGACCCGCGAACGTTTTTCATGTTTAAGGACGTTGGAATCAGCCCCGACGGAATTCGCGGGTTGTCGCTGACGATTCCTCTGGTTCTTTACGCTCTGTTCCAGATGAAATTCGCGATTATCACACCCGCGCTGATTACCGGGTCGTTTGCAGAACGCGTTCATTTTTCGGGATTCCTCGTGTTCGTGTCGCTCTTTACGATATTCGTCTACGCGCCGCTGGCGCACTGGACGTGGCATCCAGACGGCATTCTGGCGATGATGGGCGTTAAAGACTTCGCCGGCGGAATCGTCGTTCACGCGTCGTCGGGCGTTGCAGCGTTAGCCGGGGCGATTTACCTCGGCAAGCGCGTCGAGCCGGGCGAACATCACCCCGCCAACATCCCGATGGTTTTGATGGGCGCGTGCCTGCTGTGGTTCGGCTGGTTCGGATTCAACGGCGGCTCGTTCCTTGTCGCAGACGCCAATGCTGCCAAGGCGTTTTTGAACACGAACACAGCGTCCGCGTCCGCCATGCTGACTTGGTTCCTCTACGACGCCTTGCTGGGACGAAAGCCCTCAGCCATGGGCGCGGCGGTCGGCTGCGTTGCGGGCTTGGTTGGAATCACGCCATGCGCCGGTTGGGTTACCGTCGGCGAGAGCTTGTTTATCGGGACGCTTACCGCTCTGGTTTGCAACACCGCGGTTCATCTTCGCAACAAGACGGGCGTTGACGACGCTCTGGACGTCTTCTCCACTCACGGCGTCGGCGGCATTTTAGGCACGATTCTCACCGGCGTTTTCGTCGACGGCGCGCTGGACGGCAACTGGAAGATCTTCTGGATGCACGTTCTGGGCGTTGTAATGGTTGTCGCGTATACGTTCGTCGTGTCGTACATCCTGTACTGGGTTACCGACAAGATGGTCAACATGCGAGTCAACGTCAAGCACGAACAGCTCGGCTTGGACAGAAGCCAGCACGGAGAAAGTTACGGCATTCTGTACGAAGACGAAGAACACGAGATTAGAGAAGTCGCCATGGGTAACCAGGCTCACGCCAAATAATTCGGGGAATGCGGAGCCCATAGGCTCCGCCTTGTCCCATGACCTGCTGAAAGACTTCGACGCAGTCGAAAACGTTTCCGGGTCGCGGACGAAGTCCGCCAAAGAAATCTCACGCGAAGTCCGCAAAGTTCGCAAAGTTTTAAAAAGCGGACGCGAAGCGTTTAACTAGAACCATGTTGCTGTTCCAGGTGAACGTTTCGCGTCCGATTTTTCTCTTTGTGTACTTTGTGTACTTTGTGTTCTTTGTGGTTAAAAATTTTCTTCGGCGGGCGAAGACGCCCGCGAACCAGCAGGGCGGAGGACTTTCCACGTTCGAAAGATTTTTGAAGGCTTCCGCTGTTGCGGACTGACGTCCGCGATCCAGAATGATTTTCGGCTGCGTCGAAATACCAATGCAGGACAAAGCGACCAGCGGGAGCGGATTTTGGCAAACGCGCGGAAGCGCGGATCGGGAGCGGCGCCTCGCCGCCGACGGCAAGCCGTCGCACTCCATATCCCTCTCTTGCAATTTATTCTCAATTATTGTAAACTGGAATCATAACGTCTGAAAAACGATTTCAATTAATTTTATCTAACCTTTGAACCCCCCAAATCGCCATGTCGGATTTTGATATTACTGTCGCAGGACACATTTGTTTAGACGTCATTCCTCAACTGCTGGCGGGAACGACGGCGGAGAACGTATTCTGTCCCGGAACGCTTCGGACGGTCGGGCCGGCAACGCTGTCGACCGGCGGGGTTGTCTCGAACACCGGGCTGTCTCTGTTTCAAATGGGATTTCGCGTTCAGATGGCGGGCAAGGTCGGCGACGACCCGCTGGGGGCGACGCTGCTGGACATTCTCCGGAAAAAAGACCCGGCTCTGACGGCGGGCATGATTGTTTCCCCCGGGCAGAACACGTCGTATACGGTCGTGCTCAATCCGCCGGGACTTGACAGGGCGTTTCTGCACTGTCCCGGCGTCAACGACCTCTTTACGGCAGACGAACTCAATACCCAGCAAATCGCCGCAGGGCGAATTCTCCATTTCGGATACCCGCCGTTAATGCGCGGCATTTACTCAGATGGCGGGGCAGGGCTGGCGGAGAAGTTCAGACAGGTTCAGACGCTTGGGCTGCTGACGTCGCTGGACATGGCGAACCCCGACCCGTTGGGCGAGTCCGGGCGGGTGGACTGGACGGCGTGGCTGAAGACCGTCTTGCCGACCGTTGACGTTTTCCTGCCGTCTTTTGACGAGATTCTGCTCATGACCGACAAGCCGCGGTACGACCAGCTTTGCGAGAAATGCGTCAACCCCGCCGCCGCGTCCAGTTTGGAGGAAATCCGCGCCGTTTCCGCCCGGCTGACGGACTGGGGCGCGAAAATCGTCGTCATGAAACTGGGCGATCAGGGCTTGTACGTCCACGCGTCGGACGATTTATCGGCTCTGCAGACGCGCAGCAAATGGACAGAGTTTGACTGGTTAAGCTGGCGCGGAATCGACCTGTATTCGCCCTGTTTCGACGTCCCGGTTGTCGGAACGACGGGGTCGGGCGACGCGACCGTCGCCGGGTTCCTCGCCTCGCTGATCAAAGACCTTTCCCCCGAAGACGCGCTCAACGCCGCCGTCGCAGTCGGCGCCTGCAACGTCCAGGCCGCAGACGCCGTCAGCGGCATTCCCGACTGGGAGACGGTTTTGGCGAACGCCAGACGTTGGAGTAAGAAGGAGGGAATAGGGAGGAAAGGCAGTAGGCAATAGGCAGTAGGCAGTAGTTGGAAGGAATTCCGCATTAATTTTCCGCTCTTGACAAATTTCTTGAACAGAATATAATACTAATACGTATTAACCAGTACACAACATCTGAAATGGGAACGAATTGGATTCGACCGGGCAGATGAAACGTGCGTTGCGTATCGAGGTTGGTCTGAGGGCCTCGTAAAAATCAGACTGAAACATAATTGCCAAAACTAACATGGCTCTGGCTGCTTAGAAAAAGTTGCCCATGCTGAGGATACCCGCCGAAGGCGTCCGACTGCAGGTTGTAATTTCGGATCGTTTTCCGTCGCTGGCAGGCACGCGGTTAACCAAATTTTGCTCCCGCCTGGTTCCAAAGGAAGGCTGTCATTGGTCGTCCGAGGAATAAGACTCAAATTGATGACTACATACGTAGAAGCGCCCGCGGACTCGTCGCGGGACGGGGGTTCAATTCCCCCCGTTTCCATTCATCGCCTTCTTGCCCTGTCCGCAAGAGGGCTTTTTTATTGACCATACCGTCCAGCCTCACCGCGCAGGGCGACAAACCGGGTTCCGCCGTCTTTTTCCCAAAAAAATCGGAAAAAACGGCTCTGCTGGTCTGGTATTATTGCGCCGATGGTATATAATAAAGCAGTGAGTTACAAGTTGCAAGACAGTGGAGAGGTTAGTCAGATTCGTTTAGCACGGTTCTGACTTACTACTGACCACTTACCACTAATCACTTACCACTTAACTACAATGAACATTTTCGAAAAGATTATTACGCGAGAGATCCCGTCGGACATTGTCTACGAAGACGAAATGTGTCTGGCGTTTCGCGACGTGAATCCGCAGGCGCCGGTTCACGTGTTGATTATTCCCAAAATGTGCGTTCCGTCTACCAACGACATTACCACAGACAACGCCTTTTTGGTGTCGCACATTTTTGCCGTCATTCCGAAACTGGCGGCTCAGCTTGGGCTGACAAACGGCTATCGCGTCGTCAACAACTGCGGCGCCGACGGCGGTCAGACGGTTGAACATTTGCATTTTCACCTCTTGGGCGGTCGCGCAATGGACTGGCCGCCGGGCTAATGTTAGTTGCGAGTGGCGAGTAGCGAGTTGCGAGAAGTTAGTCGACAATAACGTCAAACTAATGACTAATGTCTAATCTCTCCTCACTACTGCCTATTGCCTACTGCCTAAATCCTATTCCCCACTCCCTATTCCCTTTCCAAATAGACAACACTGTCAGAATGAAACCACGCATACTCCTTGTAGACGACAACCAGACAAACGTTGAACTGCTCGAAGCGTACCTGTTAAAGGTCGACTGCGATACAGAAATCGCCGTTGACGGTCAGGACGCCTTGGCAAAGACGGCGGAATTCCACCCTGACCTGATTCTGCTGGACGTCATGATGCCCAAGCTCAACGGGTTTGAAGTCTGCCAAAAGCTCAAGTCCAATCCGGAAACGGCTGGCATCATGATTTTGATGGTAACGGCTTTGGGCGAGCTGGGCGACATCGAACGCGCCGTCAAGGCGGGCTGTGACGATTTCCTCAGCAAGCCGGTCAATCAGCTGGAACTGCTCAAGCGAATTGACAACCTGCTCAAGCTTCGCAACGTTACAGACGAACTGGAACGACTTAAACAATACATTGATTCCATGGAGGAACGCAAATGAGCGCTCAGGACAAATTAAACGAATATTTAACCGCTAACAAGATTTCTTTTCCCGCTCCGGCCGCTCCCAAAGGCGCGTATCAGACGATTGTCATCGCGGACGGCTGGGCTTATTTGGCTGGACATCTTCCGGTAGAAGACGGCAAGCTCATTACCGGTCGGCTGGGAGAAGGCGCTTTGGAAGACGACATCAAAGCCGGATACAACGCGGCGAAATGGGCGGCGATGAACATTCTTTCAACGCTCAACAACGCGCTGGGATCTCTCGACAAAGTCGAAAGCGTCGTTAAGATTGTCGGATTCGTTCAGTGTACAGACTCGTTCCATTCGCAGGCAAACGTGCTCAACGGCGCCAGCGAACTGTTCATGGCGATTTTCGGCGACGGAGCAGGACAGGCGGCGCGTTCCGCTTTGGGAACCAACGCTCTCCCGCTCGATTCCATGGTCGAAGTCGAAGCCGTCGTCAAACTGAAGGATTAGTCGCTTGTTAACTGTTCATTCCCGCTATAGAGGAGATCGATAATGTCGCAGCCGGAACAGACGCCATCGTATTTCAACCGACGTTGGGAAACGTCCGGGGGTACGGACGAGGTCGCGGACTACAAAAAAGTGTGTCCGTCGGCGATAGTCGCGTGCGTCCTGGCGGGGCTTAGCCCGCTGGCGTTTTTCCATCCCCTGATGTGGGTGATTCCGGTTCTGGCAGTCTGCGTTGGCGTTTGGGCGGCGATGGCGTTTATTCGTCAGCCGGACGAACTGCTCGGGCGCCGCGCTCTGCGCTGGGCAATGGCGATTGCGATTTTCTGCGGCTTAACCGCCTTTACCGACTGGGCGGTTTATCGGTATTATCTCCGTCAGGAAGCGTTGTCGTTTGCGGACTTGTGGTTCGGCAAACTTTTCTCCGACAAACCTCTGGAAGCGTACGAACTGTTCTCTCACCCGCTCAATCGGCATTTGCCCGGCCGCGGGCTGGAAGCTCAGTATGCTCCCGGCGGCAAAAATCGGGAGAATTTCGACTCCTATATGAAGACAGACCACATGAAGATTCTCACCGACCACGATCTTCATCCGTCATACAAATATTTACAGGCGGAATTCGACGAAACGCCGTTTTCGGAAATCGTATCGCTCCAGTACGAGATTTCGTGGGACGAGATGGACGGTCGAAAAACGCGTCCGATGATTATAACCGTCTCCCGAATGAAGCTCATCGACGTCCCGTACGCCGGCTGGCAGCTGCAAAGCGCGTCGTTCAAGTAGCCCCGCTGATTGGCGATTTGAATTCCCTGTGTAACAATTATCCCCCCCTTTGTTCTAAAATATATGGACCTTTCTTTATTTGAATACGACCCCAAAGAAACGTTGGCGCAGCTGACCAACGCGATGATTGACACGTATCGTCAAGAGGACTCAATTCATCATCTCGGGTACTGCGCGCTGCCTAATTACCGCGTTATCGTTGAGACTCTGGAAGATTTGAAAGACGTTCTCTTTCCCGGATACCGACGAAAAGAAAAGCTGCATTTTGGCAACGTCGAGTACCTTATCGGTCAGCTTATCGACAGTATCAACGAACGCCTGACCAACCAGATTTCCCGGGCGTTGTGTCACGACAGGGGGCTTTCGATTTCCTGCACCGCGCAGCAGCGTCAGGACTTTGAACGAATTGGACTGGAGAAATCGTTGGAATTTTTGCGGCGTCTTCCGGAGATTCGGCGCAAGCTTATGCTGGACGTTCAGGCGGCGTACAAGGGCGACCCGGCTTGCAAGTCGTACGACGAGGCGGTGTTCTGCTATCCCGGAATCGAGGCAATTACCGTTTACCGAATCGCTCACGAGCTTTATATTTTGGGCGTCCCGCTGATTCCGCGTATGATGACGGAATGGGCGCACAGCAAAACGGGAATCGACATTCACCCCGGCGCGACGATTGGCGAGTCGTTCTTTATCGACCACGGCACCGGCGTCGTTATCGGGCAGACGTGCAACATCGGGAACTGGGTCAAGCTGTATCAGGGCGTTACGCTCGGCGCGTTGAGCTTCCCGACGGACGAAGAAGGCAACCTCGTCCGGGGCGTCAAACGACATCCAACCATCGAAGACAACGTCGTCATTTACGCCAACGCAACGATTCTCGGCGGTCAGACCGTTATCGGCAAAGACTGCGTTATCGGTTCCAGCGTCTGGCTGACGCAGTCCGTCGCCCCCGGCACGACTGTTACAATCGAACGGCCCAAGCTGAGAATTAAAGAGTAAGAAAATAGGACTTGTCTGGTCTGTGTACAGCTTTTAGCTTCTAGCCACTAGCTTCTAGCTTTGAGATTTTGGATTCCAGCTTTGACAATTAACGCTGAGAACTACGAAATTCCAAGCTAACAGCTAGCAGCTAATAGCTAGGGCTTCTCAGGAACGAAATTGTCAAAAGAACCTAAAATAAAAGCGTCTCGAATAAAATCTGTAAATAAGATAATATCAGAGACGCTTTTGTAACTCTGTCTACGTAAATTAAGGTTTATTTGACTCTGTTAAGGTAAAACACCTTTGCTACAGGACCTTCGTTCTTGTTGGACATTTGACGAAGCATTCCGGATATTTGGTCTTCATTTACCAAGTCGTCAAGCGATGCAAAACAGGTTGAAGCGCTGCCGTCGTTAATTCTGAACCAGGCGACTTCCTGCTCGTCAACCGTCTTAACCGTTCCTTGTACTTTATCAACCGTACCTTTTTTAGCTCCTACCGGGTTGAAATATCCGCCAAGGGTTTTTGTCTTCTGGTCGTAATACATTACTAACCAGCCGCTTTTATTCTCATCCTCATCGATCACTTCAAAGCTTCCAAGCAGTTGAAGGTCAGGATACGCCTCAGAATCGTATGGCGAAACGTAATCGTATGAATCGTCTTCATAGTACGTCCAATAACCAACTGGAGGCGGAGGAGGTAAAAGCCCCGGACGAGGCGGAGGAGGCGGGAAACCGCCCGGCAGTCTGTCTACCGGCAACATGGTGGAAATCGGTCTGACTGGCTTCTTGGTTGGCGGCGGCATCTTGCCAGGTCTTGTACCGGGGGCAAGACGAGGTCCTGTTGATGGATGACCGGGGTTAATCTTGCCGGGTCCAGAAGGATGTCCCATGTTTCCCGGATGCGGGGTATGCGGGGTTGATGGACGAACATTAGGCGTGGGACGCGAAGGTCGCGGAGCAGACGGACGCGGAGCAGAGGGACGTGGGGCAGAGGGGCGTGGAGCTGCTGGGCGAGGACCGCCGCCACCACCAGGATGAGGACCCGGAGGACCAGCCACGCTCTGCTGAACGTCTGCGAAAAACAGAGCTGCCGCAAAAGCGAGGCATGCTGTTAACGCTGTCAAAAAGGTCAACTTGGATTTCATAAGTTTACTCCTTAAAAAAGGTTGTTATTGATCAATCCGCTTTTTCTGAATCAGCGAATTGTTAAATATGCTCATTATTATAATTATCGATGAAAAAATGTCAATAGAAAAGATTTTGATTTTTCTACTGCCTACTTCACCATTACTCTAAAGCCGACGTCAAAGCCGGGCTGATGGGGGAAATAGGCGCGAGTCGGTTTCGCTCCCGACTGGGTCGGTTCCCGATTGGATGTGGGTAACGCCGAAAAACGTTTGTTCGGAGGCAAAACCTCGTCCTTCTGCCCGTGCGGCTTCGCACCGGCGTCGCGAAGCGGAACGTACCAGCTGCCGCCGCAGACGACTGCTTTGCCATCGTCGGTATTGGACGCCGTCCATTCTGCGACGTTGCCCAGCATGTCATAAAAACCAAACGGGTTGGGCAGGTACGAGCCGACCGGGGCGCTGACGCGGGAATGGTCGTTGACGCGAACGTCGGCAACGCGCCAAGCTGGAAGCGTATTCACTCTATCCGTCCAGGAAAGCGGGTTGATGTCCGCGTTCGATTTGTCCGACAGGTTTTCCAGACGGCTGTAGTCGGCGTTCGCGCCAAACCAGACGGGGGCGTCCGCTGTTGCAAGTCCCGCCGCCGCGGCGCGAGTCCATTGTTCCTGCGTCGGGAGAGAAACCTGTTTGGCGGTTTTCTTCGATAGCCAATCGCAAAACGCCTGCGCGTCCTGACGGGTTACCCGAACGACGGGCTGACGCGGACGGTTGAGCGCGTGCCACGCTTCCCCCGGGCTGAAATGAATAAAGTCTGCGTACTCCACGCCGCTGTCGTGCGACGGATTAAACGCGCTGTACTGCTCGTTTGTTACTTCGAAGACGCCCAGATAATAGTCCGTTCCCGGAACGCGGCGGCAGGTCATCTTCACACCCGGCGCGAGTTCCAAAACCAGATCGCCGTCTTTGGGTGATGCGTCGTTGTTCCCTATTGAGTTGTCGGCGGGGAAATGGGACTTCTCAATCTCTGTTACAGCATCGACGTTGGGCTGAACGTACTGATCCGGTCCGAGGTCAACGGTTGTCAGGCATTTCGGGGCGTCGGGCGAGGCGTTATTATTCTATTTCTCGCACTTGACGTCCATTTTCATCGTCATAACCCATTTTCCAGATCGGTCGGGAATAACGCGCCAGTTCGGGACGACGCAGACGGATTGATGCACCGCCTCAAAGCCGCCCTCGGAGTTGCTGACCGTCTGAATGGGCAGCGTCCAAAAGCTGGTCGGCTGATTGATCTGAATTCCAACGTTCAAGCCCAGCCATTCGTCTTTCAAGCCGAGGAACGTTCTGTCGTCGAGTTCCTGAACCGTTCCCAAATCGTTAATCTTCTTTCCCTTTTTGTCGAAGAAATAGCGGTCGTCACATCCGGCGGGCATGCCGGCGAAGTTGAATTCCACCCCAAAGTGGAGCGGGGCGTCCGTCGGCAGATTTTCCAGCATGTACGCCGCCTCGACGGTTGAAGAACCCTCGTTGAGCGAGATTCCTTTTGTGATTTTAATCGTGTGACCGCAGGCGATTCCCTGTCGCGTCATTTTGACCTGAATCCGCCCGGGGTTGCGGCGAATGACCGTATCCCACGACCCGTTATAGAAGTTGCCCTGGAGGACGTCGCGCATGTCGGCGAACTTCTGCAAGTCCGTTTCCGGCGCGAAAAAGAGGTCAATGAAGCTCTTGCGCTGGTAGACGTCGTACTGAAGCCGTTTTTCCAGCCCTTCCTGTTTGAAGACAATGCGGTCGTGGATGCTGGCGCAGTCGTCCTCGTTGGAATGAACGCCGGCGGCAACCTTTTTGTGATACGCTTCCGGACGCCGGGTAAGCGTCGCCAGCAGGTTGTGACAGATTTCCCGTATGTCGAGTTCGTAAACGCGCCCGCCGTTGTCCGGTTCGATAAACAGCGCGAGTTTGTCGTTGGTCAGACAGACTTCCGACTGACCGTCGAGATTGTAGTCCGCGCAAATCGCCTCCACAGTCGGCTTGGACGTTTCCAGCTCGTTGAGCAGGTTCTCCGCCTTGATAAGCGCGCCGTAGACGGCGTTTCTCAAGTGGGGCAGATAGCAGCCGCCGAACGCGCCGTGCCAGTAACTGCAGTTGCACTGACCGCGGTAGAGTTCCTTTTCCGCCTGAGAGAACAGCTCTTGCGCCCTGGGCGACTTCTGAATCAAATCGCTGTAACGATAACGAATATGATCCAGATGAGCGCTGACCTGCATCATGCGGGAGTACATCTCGTTCGTTTCCGGGTACTTGATTTTGTAGTTTCGCCAGAATCCGCCCTTGATAAACTCGTTGAGCTTGTCCTGCTGCTCTTGGGTGAGCGCTTTCGCCGCGGTTTTGACTTCCTCCAAATCCCACTGACGTTCTGGCGGCAGAACCCATTCCGTCATTTCCCGGTACGAGCAGTCTGGCAGATAAATCTTCCCGACGGGTCGGACTTCGTCTACGCAGGCGGAAAGCGTCGTCAAGTCGAGCCAGTCGGCGTTAGCGAGAATCGTCTGGAAGAAGCTGTCCAGCCAGCCTTCGTCGTAGACGTGTTTTTTCGTGTCGGGCCACGTGCCGAACTTCTCCCCGTCGTCGCCAAAAACGACGATGCCGTTGGGATTGCTCTGGAAAATGCGGCGGCAGTATTCGATCGTGTCCTGCGGCTTGTGGAACGGGATAAAGTAACGCAGCGGTTCCGAGCCGGGGAAGATGGTCATCAGATTCCCGTCGTCTTCGGACAGATACCGACCGTACAGCTGGGATTCCAGCAAACCCGCCTTTTTGAAATGGAAATCGTCGACAATCGTGTACTCAATTCCCGCCTCGGTTAAATCTCTGATATAGGACTGCTCCCAGACGCGTTCGGGCGTCCACATGCCGCGAACCCGGGTGTTGAGCCGGGATTCCAGATGGCGCGTGTAACGGCGAATCTGCCCGATGCGGTCCCGGCTGGGAAGCATCGCCAGAATCGGCTCGTAGTACGGACCGCCGAGAATCTCGATTCGACCGCTTGACGCCAGTTCCGCCAGCGAGTCGACGTATTCCGGATGATGTTCTTCCAGCCAATCCATGAGCGACCCGCTGGTATGGAGCGCGATTTTCAGAGAATCGTATTTCTTAAACAGATCCAGAAACGGCAAGTAGCTGTCCTGATACGCCTGCTCTATCGAGCCGTCGAAGTTGCCAATAGGTTGATGGTTATGAAGAGCAAGTACAAGTCTGAGACGGTTTGACATAGGGATATAACGCGAGCGTCCAGCCCGCTGAATAAAGTGTGGTTCAAAGCCTTAACGATTCCATTTGTTAAAGCGGTCGTCCCTGCGTGTAGAGACAGTTTTATTATTATATAATTATTATCTTTTTTGTCCAGCCCTTACAGGGATATTAGCCGAAAAAACAAGCTTCAAATGACGAGATTGACGATTAAACAAAGTGAACAATATAGTGAGAATTGGAGCATGTGCAAATGTTTCATGCGAAGATATGCAGTTCAGCTAAAATAAGTAGATTTGATTCATCAGAAACCGACTTACCAGATGAGTCAAAAAATATTTTATCCCTCTTGTTAAAAAATAAATTTAGGTTACAATATTTAATCAGAATTAAAAACGGATTAACTTTAACAAGTTCCCCAACACTTCAATTTAACATTGTACCATGCCTGACAACCATTCCGAAAACGTTTCAACCGTTCCGCCTGGTTTTGAATGCCAAAGAGATTTTTTGTCTTATTCATGTAAGAAACGATGGCTGCCTGTAACGCTATACTATAGCTATTTACTCGTTATTATTCTCGGAATTGTCGCTGCATTATATGGTATTGCAACAGGGCAATTGGGCAGTTTTAGCAATGGATTTTGTTTCAAAAACATATTGTTAGCTTTTGTTTGCATCGCATTGTTCTTTAACGCGTCAATGCTGATAAAAACTAAACGGGTCGTTTCTGCTAATCGTGAAGAATCGAGCAGAAATAATGAAAAAGAAGTTGTTTCTAAACCACAAGAATTTAAAAACACAACTATAGAATCTTTTAAACTGCTTGGGGGATTGTTAATTTTGTTATTTTGCGTTTCCTCAGGTATATTGAGCGTTTTTCATGGGGAGTCCGTAAGCAGCAATATATTATTTTTCGGTTTATTTCTTTTCTTTGGAGGAACGCTTCTAAATGTTATACTGATCTTTATCTTTTTTTACGAAGAATCGTACTGTCTTAATGAAGAAGGTTTTTGTTTTGAACAACGAAAATTGTTTTGGAAAAAAACTCGAAAATGCACGCCGCTGAATAGTATAAATCAGTTTTTACTAAAATCCAGAGTCTTTTATGACACTGCCGATTTAGCTACTGTTTACTATTTCGTGAATGTTATTACTCAAGATGAACCTGTTACGATTCTTCAATATACAGAATCCGAGAAACATATTCCTGAATGGTTTGTTTCTTCCGGCAACCAAGTATTAGCTAATCTTACGGGCAGAGAGTTGAACGTCACGATCGCTCCTTCAGAAGCTCCCAATTCAACAATCTCCGATAAGTCTTCAGATCTTTCAGAAAACCCGATCGATCTCGAATCGCAAAACGATAATCAATTGAGCGCTTTGTGTAACAATAATCCCGGCAATACTCTTCCGGTTCCGCCTAATTGCGAATTAGGAGAAGATCACTTGTCATTTTCGTATCAAGCTTCAGCAATTGTTCAGATCATATTTGGAATACTATTTGTTGGAACTGCAACTGCTTCTATCTGTCTTTTCTTTGGAGTTTTTCCTACAGACAACCACTCAGTTGCTTTTTCTTTAGCCGTTGTTTCATTTTTTCTTTTATTTTCATTTTTGAATAATTTTAAAAGGAAAGTGACAGGCAGATTGGATGAGAATGGATTTCATTTTGATGAGCAGTCTCTTTTTCGACATTCTACGAAAAATATTCCCCTGGATTCCATTTGTAGTTTTCGCAGAGGAACTCAAGAGGTTCAATCAGATGAAGATACAAGTATAAATACTATAAATACTTTTGTTGAGATTGTAACTACTAAAGAACTTTTCCGCATTCTTGAAAACAACGGCACAGATAGACTGTGTGAATGGCTAGTTGATTCTGGAAACGCTCTTTTACCAAACCTTAAGAAAAAAGCTGCGGAAGCTCAATAATTCAAAGAGGAAACGCCTTCCGACGATTTTATTGACGTTTCAGATTTTAACGACAGCAACGAATAGTCCAATAGTCCGAATACGTTTATTCGCGCAGGGGCGAGTTTTTGAGGGTTCCAGCTCAAAGGCTTGCCCTGTTCCTTTAAGTTCGCGCTGCATTTTTCTATCCTCTATTGATTGCAGGAAAAATTTGAGCGCGCCCTGGCAGAAAGGGTGCACGCAAATATTTTTTGCGAAAACAGAGACAACGATGAAAGGTTGAACTGCGTCCTGAAAGGATGCAACTCTTGTAACCGTGGGCTTCAGCCCACGGAATAATCGCGATAATCTCCTCCTATCGCTTTAACCGCTTTTCCTCCCGCCCCGCGCCCCCAACGGAGGCGCGGTAAATCAGTTTTACAATGCAAAACAAAGGAGCAATCAGGACGATAGCCATCATCTTCGCGCTGATCTTTCTTTATCAGCTCTCCTTCACTTTGGTGACCAAG
>JAFZAL010000017.1 GCA_017557195.1 Thermoguttaceae bacterium
GCCCCCGTCGGGGGCGCGGGAGAAAAAGCGGCTAAAGCGATAGGAGAGTATATCGCATTTATTCCGTGGGCTGAAGCCCACGGTTACAAGAGTTGCATCCCTCCGGGACGCGATTCTATATTCCAACGTTATTTATCTTCGCAAGAAATTTTTGCTGCTCTTAGTTTAATCGTTTAACCATAGAAAAACCGGGAAACTTTTGCTTCCCGGTTTTCTGTTTTAAATCATGTTGTTACAGCGAGCGCGGCGCCCGCTGAACTACGGACCAAATCATTCGGCGTTGGGATCGTCTTCGATCATGGTGTTAGAATCGAAGTCGTTGACAATCTCTTCGTGAATGTCGAGATCGTCGTCAGCCGATTTCGGAGCGTTTCCTCCAAAAAGCGAATCCAGCTTGGAACCGAGTTCGTCGGAATCGACGGTCTGTTCCGGTTCGTCGTTCATGAGCGTGTAATTCTCTTCCATGACCGGCTGCGGACGACGGCGCATTTCTTCCATCGCCTCTTTGGAAATGCCGAATTCCGCATTCTGATACAGCTTGAATCCGGTTCCAGCAGGAATCATGTGTCCGAGAATGACGTTCTCTTTCAGACCGATGAGGTTGTCGACCTTGCCAGCCAAGGCTGCTTCGGTAAGAACCTTGGTCGTTTCCTGGAACGAAGCGCTGGACAGGAACGAATGGCTCTGGACAGCCGCCTTGGTAATTCCCAACAGCTGCGTCTTGGCTTGAGCCGGAGTCGGGGCTTCCCAAGTGGCGATCTGTTTGCCTTCCATTTCCAAAGCGTCGTTTTCGCGCTCAAATTTGGCTTTCGGAACCAGTTCGCCAATCTGGAACGAACTGGCGCCGGGATCCTTGACCTTGACGCTGTTCTTGAGCTTCTCGTTGGCAGACTTGAAATCGAACTTGTCAATCAAAGCGCCCTCCAACAGCTTCGTATCGCCGCCGCTGATAACAAGCACTTTACGAAGCATCTGGGAAACGATGACTTCTATGTGCTTGTCGTTAATTGTAACGCCCTGCGAACGATAAACCTTCTGAACTTCGTTGACCAGGTACTTCTGAACGGCTTCTTCGTTTTTAATGCGAAGAATTTCGTGCGGGTTTTGAGGTCCGTCAACCAACGCGTCGCCGGCGGAAACGCGGTCGCCCGTTCGGACGCGCAGGTTCTTGCCGTGCGGAATAAGGTGCGTTGAGGTTTCGCCTTCAAGCTTTTCGGAAACGATGATAACTTCCCGTTTTCCGCCGCGCTTGTTTTTGCCCTTGCCGCGAAGTTCGATAATGCCGTCAATGTCGGCAATAACAGCCGGTTCTTTCGGAACGCGCGCTTCGAAGATTTCGGTAACGCGAGTCAAACCTCCAGTAATGTCTTCTGTGGCAGACATCTTCTTTGGCGTCTTGGCCAGAATCGTACCGGCAAGGACTTCGTCTCCATCGTTGACTTCCAGATAGCTCTTGTCAGGCATGGGATACATGTCCAACGTTTCGCCATTGGCGCCTTCGATGATGATTTGCGGGTGATGAGCGCCGCGGTGTTCCAAAATTACGATACGTTCCTTCTTAACGATCTTGCCTGTGGCGTCAGAGTTGTCTTTGACAATTTCGCGTCGGAACGTTTCGCCGTCGATGAAATCGTCAAAACGAACGCGTCCGGGAACAACCGTGAAAATGGGGTCGTTGTGCGGGTCCCATTCGCACAGAGTGTCGTTTACTTTGACATGCTGACCGTCTGAAACTTTCATTTCAGCGCCCGCCTGAACCTGATAGAATTCCAGCGTTCGACCGTGCTTGTCGAGAATTTCAACCGAACCGTTGCGGTCCAGAGCGATTCTCTTGCCGCTGTTGTTGACAACGACTTTCATGTTGACCAGTTTGATGGTACCTTCTTTTGTGGTCTTGATGCTGTTTTCCGCAACGGTTTTAGCGGCAGTTCCGCCGATGTGGAACGTACGCATTGTCAACTGCGTACCAGGTTCGCCAATGGACTGCGCGGCGATGATGCCGACCGCCATGCCCTGTTCAACCAACGCGCTGGTGGAAAGATCCATGCCGTAGCACAGAGCGCAAACGCCCAGCGGGGCTTCGCAGGTCATCGGAGAACGAACCATAATCTTTTCCAGTTTCAGATCTTCGATTCGACGCGCGATTTCCGCTGTAATGAGTTCGTTTTCGCGAACAATAACCTCGTCGTTAAACGGGTTGACAATGTTCGTTCGGCTGACTCGGCCGCGAATGCTTTCCGACAGTTTGACTTCGGTGCTTTCGTCGCCCTTGTTGATAACGCTCTTGGTAATGCCGCGGTTGGTGCCGCAGTCGTGACAGGTAATAACGACGTTCTGAGCGACGTCTGCCAGCTTACGGGTAAGGTAACCGGAACTTGCCGTTTTCAAAGCCGTGTCTGCCAAACCTTTACGAGCGCCGTGCGTTGAGGAGAAGTATTCCAGAACGCTCAACCCTTCGCGGAAGTTCGCTTTAATAGGCGTTTCAATAATCTGACCGTTAGGCTTGGACATCAAACCACGCATACCAGCCAGCTGACGAATCTGTTCGCGGCCGCCTCGAGCGCCGGATTCCGACATGAGGAAGATCGGGTTGACGTAGCCGTCAGGACGATTGTGAACGTTGGCTTCGCCTTCGTAATGTTTGTCGTTTTTCAGAGCGTCAAGCATGTCGTTGGTAATGCGTTTGTTCGCCTGAGTCCAAAGGTCGGTAACCTTGTTGTGACGTTCGCTGGAAGTCTGAGCGCCTTTCTGGAACGCCATCTGCGCCTTGGCGACTTCTTTTTCCGTTTCCTCGATAATCGTCTTCTTGGAAGCCGGGGTAATAAGGTCGTCAACCGAGAACGAAAGCCCGGATCGCGTACTTTCGCGGAATCCCAGCGGGTTCATGCTGTCCAGCAGGTCAATCGTAGCCGCTCGACCGAGCAGTTCATAGCAGTCGGAAATAACCTTCTGCAGGGCTTTGCTGGTCATGAGGTTGTTGTAGTACGGCATGCCCTTGGGCAGAATTTCGTTGAAAATCATTCGACCAACAGTCGTCTCGATAATCTTTCTGCGAGGCGCGCCCTGGTCATGAGCGTCGGAGTCGTCTTTTTTCTTTTCATCCGCAACGGTCAATCCTTCCGGAAGGCGAACTTTAACCTTGGCGTGAATGTCAACCTTCTTCAGGTCGTAAGCCATGAACGCTTCTTCAAACGAGCTGAAGATCATGCCTTCGCCGAGTCGGTTTTCCATTTCCAGCGTCAGATAGTAGTTGCCCATAACGACGTCCTGAGACGGCGCGATAATCGGCTTTCCGCTGGCTGGCGAGAAAATGTTGTTGGTTGACATCATCAACGTGTACGCTTCCACCTGCGCTTCAATCGAAAGCGGAAGGTGAACCGCCATCTGGTCGCCGTCGAAGTCTGCGTTGAATCCTTTGCAGACCAACGGGTGCAGTTTGATGGCGTTGCCTTCAACCAGAATCGGCTCAAACGCCTGAATGCCCATACGGTGAAGCGTAGGAGCGCGGTTGAGCAGAACCGGGTGATTGCGAATCACTTCTTCGAGAATATCCCAAACCTCCTCGTCCTTGCGTTCGAGCATCTTCTTCGCGCTTTTGATTGTGTCGGCGTGACGAAGATCCTTCAAGCGGCGGATAATGAACGGCTGGAACAGTTCCAACGCGATCTTTTTCGGAAGACCGCACTGGTGCAGTTTCAGATACGGCCCGACGACAATAACCGAACGAGCGGAGTAGTCAACTCGTTTGCCCAACAGGTTTTCACGGAATCGACCCTGCTTGCCTTTGATCATGTCGGTCAAGGATTTGAGCGGGCGGTTGGACGGCCCCATAACCGGGCGCTTGCATCGGCCGTTGTCAAACAGGGCGTCAACGGACTGCTGGAGCATGCGCTTTTCGTTTTTGATAATAACTTCAGGCGCGTTGAGGTCTTCCAGCTTGCGAAGACGGTTGTTGCGGTTGATGATTCGACGATACAAGTCGTTCAGGTCGGAAGTGGCGAAGTTGCCGGATTCCAACGGAACCAACGGGCGAAGATCCGGCGGAATAACCGGGATAACGTCCAGAACCATCCAGGCGGGGTCGTTATCGGAATCGCGAAGGGATTCAACCAGCTTCAAACGATTGATAAGCTCCTTTTTGCGCTGAGCGGACTTTGTCGTGTTAAGTTCGTCGCGAAGCTGTTTGGAAAGTTCCGTCATGTCGAGCTTGGAAAGCAGAGTGCGAATGGCTTCCGCTCCCATTTCCGCCTTGAAAGAACCAGCGCCGTAAGTGGCAACCGCTTCACGAAATTCTTCGTCGGTCAGGAGCTGCGTTACTTTCAAAGGCGTGTCGCCAGCGTCTGTAACGACGTAGTCCTGATAGTAAATGACCTTTTCCAGGGCGGTGGTTTTCATTTCCAGCAAGCAGCCGAGGCGGCTGGGCATCGCCTTGAAAAACCAGATGTGAACAACCGGCGCAGCAAGCTCAATGTGCCCCATGCGCTTGCGGCGTTCGCGGCTGTGAGCGATTTTAACGCCGCAGCGATCGCAAATCATGCCCTTGAATTTCAGCCCGCGATATTTACCGCAGGTGCATTCCCAGTCCTTTTCCGGTCCAAAAATGCGTTCGCAGAACAGACCGTCTTTTTCAGAGCGGTAGGTGCGGTAGTTAATCGTTTCGGGCTTTTTGACTTCGCCGTGCGACCAGGAACGGATGTCATGAGGGCGCGCCAGTGAAATCTTAACAGATGTATAGTCGTTGACTTTTGTATATTTCTGATCAATTGTACTCATTGTTAGTTGCTCCCTCATTACATTTGCATATTGCTACGTTCCGTTTGCATATTGCCGCGGTCAAGCTGCATGTTGCCGCGTTCCAATTGCATGTTGAGACCCAGACCGCGAATTTCGTTGGTCAGAACGTCAAAGCTCGCCGGGGTTCCGGCTTCGAGCGTATTTTCGCCTTTGACCATCGATTCGTAAATCTTGGTTCGACCGTCGACGTCGTCCGACTTGACCGTCAGGAGTTCCTGAAGGATGTAAGCGGCGCCGTACGCTTCCAAAGCCCAGACTTCCATTTCCCCAAATCGCTGACCGCCGGAACGGGCTTTTCCGCCCAGAGGCTGCTGCGTAATCATGGAGTAAGGACCTGTGCTTCTGGCGTGGACTTTGTCGTCTACCAGGTGATGGAGTTTGAGCATATAGATGTACCCAACGGTAATTTCCTGGTCAAACGGTTCGCCGGTTCGGCCGTCGTACAGACGGGCTTTTCCGTTGCGCGGCAATCCGGCCTGTTCGAGCAGATCGTTGATTTCGGACTCTTTCGCGCCGTCAAACACCGGCGTAATGGACTTGAATCCGAGCGTTGCGCCCGCCCAGCCGAGGTGGGTTTCCAAAACCTGTCCGACGTTCATACGAGAAGGTACGCCCAAGGGATTCAAAAGAATCTGGATGGGAGTTCCGTCTGCGAGGAAGGGCATGTCTTCACGGCGCATAATCTTGGAAATAACGCCTTTGTTTCCGTGACGACCCGCCATCTTGTCGCCGACCGACAGGACGCGTTTGTTGGCAATGAAAACCTTGACAGTCTGCAAAACGCCGTTGCGAAGCTCGTCGCCGCGTTTGTGCGAGTTGCGCTTGCGGTCAAGAGTTTCGATAAGCTCTTTAACCTGCGGATTCTTGCTGCGGAACATGCTGACGTACTGTTCGCGCTGTTTTTCCGTCAGAGACTTCCAAACGTCGGTGCGTTCCGGATTGAATTCGCGAGCGTTTTCCGCAACCGTTTTATATTCGAGGTCTTCAACGAGAGTTTCGCCTGACAGGGAGTGAATCGGCTGTCCCAAAAGCTCTTCCATGGACTGAATCATG
Source organism: Thermoguttaceae bacterium (assembly GCA_017557195.1). Classification (GTDB taxonomy): domain Bacteria; phylum Planctomycetota; class Planctomycetia; order Pirellulales; family Thermoguttaceae; genus RUG11551. Next base: position 5,848 of record JAFZAL010000017.1, read on the forward strand.
GCAGAGAACTTGGCGGCGATCTTTTCGTAATATTCCGCTTCCAGCTGAGCCAGAATAGCGTCAAACTCGATTTTCTCTTCGTTTGACAGAGTGCTCTTGCGGGCGATGCGCTGGGTGTCGATGACAATGCCTTCAACGCCGCTCTGAACTTCCAGAGAGTCGTTTTTGACGTCTTCGCCAACGCGGCCGAAAATCGCGTGGAGCAGTTTTTCTTCCGGCGTAAGTTCCGTTTTGGACTTGGGCGAAACCTTGCCGACGAGGATGTCGCCCTGGCGGACGTACGTTCCAACGCGGACAATGCCGTTTTCGTCCAGGTTGCGAAGCGCTTTTTCCGAGACGTTGGGAATGTCGCGAGTGAATTCTTCGCGTCCCAGTTTGGTGTCGCGGATTTCTTTTTCCAGTTCAATAATATGGATGCTGGTGTACGTATCGTTCTGAACGAGTTCTTCGGACAGAATAATAGCGTCTTCGTAGTTGTAACCTTCCCAGACCATAAACGCGCAAAGGACGTTGCGTCCCAGAGCCAGTTCGCCGTGATCGATGGCGGCGCCGTCGGCGATGATGTCGCCAGCTGCAAGAATCTGACCCGGTTTGACGATCGGGCGCTGGTTCTGGCAGGTTTGGTCGTTAAGGCTGACGAACTTACGCATGACGTATTCGTCTTCGTACTGCTCGGATTCGATAACCTTGCCGTCTTTGTCTACCGGACCGGTAACGACGCAGCGAATGCCGTCTACGTAGGTAACCTTTCCAGCGCGTCTGGCACGAATGAGCAGGCTGGAGTTGCGAGCCGCCGGCTCTTCCATGCCTGTGGCGACAATCGGGGCTTCGCTGCAAAGCAGAGGAACGCCTTGTCGCTGCATGTTAGAACCCATCAAAGCGCGGTTAGCGTCGTCGTGTTCAAGGAACGGAATCAAACCGGCGGAAACGCCGACCATCTGGCAAGGCGAAACGTCAATGAAGTTGACGTGCTTAATCTTGCCGACTTCGTATTCGCCGTTTCTTCGACCAACGACGTTGTCGCCCAAAGCCTGATCGCAGCCGACAATGCGTCCGTCCTGAATGTGGACGTCTGCCGGGGCGAAGAACAGGTCTTTTTCCTCGTCGGCGCGAAGCCATTTGATCTCTTTCTGCAAAACGCCGTCTTTAACAACCTGATAAGGCGTGGTCAGGAATCCGAATTTGTCTACCGTAGCGTAGGTAGCCAAAGACGAAATCAAACCGATGTTTGTACCTTCAGGGGTTTCAATGGGGCAAATACGTCCGAAGTGAGAGTGGTGAACGTCTCGAACTTCAGAACCGGCGCGCTTGCGGTTCAAACCGCCAGGACCCAAAGCGGACAGACGGCGCTCGTGCGTAAGCATGGACAGCGGGTTGGTCTGGTCGACAACCTGTGACAATTCGCCTCTGCCGAAGAAGAAGTCTACCGTAGAGGAAATGCTCTTCTGGTTGACCAGGTTTTGCGGAGACAGCTCGGACGGGTCTTTCATGTTCATGCGCTCTTTAACAGTGCGCGTCAGCTTCATGAAGCCCTTGCGAAGCTCGTCGACAGCCAGTTCGTCGATGGTTCTCAAACGACGGTTGCCCAAATGGTCGATGTCGTCCAGCTGAGCCTTGGGGTCTTTGTCGCAAAGTTGAATAAGGTACTTCAGCGAGGAAACGAGGTCAGTCGTCGTCAAACCCTGTTCATTTTCGTCAACGTTCAGATTGAGTTTGCGGTTGATTCTGAATCGGCCGACCAGACCCAAACGATAACGTGACAAGTCCTTGAACTTTTCCTGGAAGAGCTGCTTTGCCTTTTCCAGCAGCTGCGGGTTGCCGGGACGCAAACGCTTGTAAATCTGCCACAGAGCGTCTTCATGAGATTTCGACATGTCGTCCTTGATGGATTCGATAATCATCATGTTTTTCGGCTTGGGCATGACTTCCAGCGATTCAATGGTCGAATTGGCAATGCGTTCAGCGGTTTCTTCCGAGATGGCTTCTCCAAAGTTGAGCAAAACGTTGCCGGCCTCTTCGCCCGTCGGAACGATGATGTCGTCCAGAGCGTACATGCCAACCAGTTTTTCCGCGTCTTTGACGGTCTTTGTTTTGAACGTAACGACGGAATCGCCGTAGAACTCTTTCATCAAAGCCGGCGTGGACGAGAAGCGTTCGTCCATGGCGCGCAGCAGCGTCATGGCAGAGAACTTCTGGCTCTGGTCAATGCGAAGCTGCAAAGAGTCCTTTTTGGAAATGTTGATTTCAATCCAGCTGCCGCGTTCCGGAATGATGCGGCAGGAATAGGCGTAACGGTCTGAATTGTCTTCATCGGTGATGAAGTCAATACCGGGAGAACGGTGAAGCTGGTTGACAACGACTCTTTCAGAACCGTTAATAATGAATTCCCCGCCGCCGAGCATGATCGGGATTTCACAAAGGTAAACGTCTGACTCCAGAGCGTCTTTCCCTTCACGGTAAAGTCGGAAACGAACGCGAAGCGGGCGTCCGTACGTCAGTTTGAGCAAACGGCATTCGTCCGGTTCGTAACGAGGCGGACAAAGCTCGTAATCTACGTATTCCAGAGAAATTTTCCCGTCGTGATTCTCGATCGGGAAGAATTCTCGAAAAATGGATTCCAGACCGATGTCTTCGCGCTTTTCTTTTGGAACTCCGTACTGTAAAAAGCGTTCGTAATTGCTGGTCTGCAAACTGGTCAAGTCCGGAATCGGAACGGCGAAACGCTCTTTGCCAAAGTGGCGCGTTTCCTTCGGATTCAGACGTCGAATTTCTTTCGTTGCCATGAAATAACCTTTTGTTAAATGGTAATTAAAACGGACAAAAATATCTTATCTCGCGGGAAATATGTATAAGTCGGGTGGAAATAAAGGGTTATAAAGGATATATTTCCAAAAATTTTTCAGCTTCGGTGGTAGAAGCAGAGGTAAAATCCTGAATGTCCTTAAAATGGGGTGGGAAAATACCAGGACAGCTTTCGATTTTTACTTCTGACCGGCTTTTAGAGAGCGGCGGCTGTATCAAGTATTAAACGCGGGCTGTTCTTGGCGCCTAAAAAACCAATGTTTTTGAGGGTATACCAAGTGTCGAGTTAATTATACATGTACTTCCTTTGGGGTAAAGACGTAAAATTATTGCAACAATTTTGCCGTATTCTAATTAAATATTTAAATCTGTCAATGGGTGGAAACAAATTTTTTAGTAAAAAAGTGGAAAATTTTTTCTGTTTTGGAAAAAATCCGTCGGATTACTAAAAGTCAAACAAAAACGTCTCCCTCTCAACCCGTTGACATGATATCTGGCGAGATCCAATATTAATACGGTAAATTCTCGCGCCTGTCCTTGACATCTCGAACAGATGATATATATTCTTGATAAAAGTTTATTGAGTTAAAACGAGTCGTTTTGACAACAACGGCGATTGGATTTGTTTCGAGAAGAGTTGATGAGGCGCTTGCGTTTCTCGCAACTCGCAACTCGCAACTCGCAACTGTTGTACAAACGGCTTGCTGCGGTTTCCCTCGAACATTCATTTTCATACAGCCATGCCTAACCCTATCGACCTGCCAGCCTGGAAGACGCTGGAATCGTTATACAGTCAAAATAAAGACGTTACCCTCAAGGAACTGTTTTCCGCCGACCCTTCGCGCGCGACCGCGTTTTGGAAGTCCGCCTGCGGTTTGACGCTCGACTTTTCCAAAAACCGGATTAACGCTGAGATTTTCGGCGCGTTGATTGACCTTGCCCGTCAGTCCGGCGTTGAAGCCATGCGGGCAAAGATGTTCTCCGGCGAGAAAATCAACCTGACGGAAAAGCGGGCAGTGCTGCACGTTGCGCTTCGCAATCGTTCCAATACGCCGATCTTTGTTGACGGTAAAAACGTCATGGACGACGTCAATGCGGTTCTCAATCACATGGCGGAGTTCTCCAACCAGATTCGTTCCGGCGAATGGAAGGGCTATACCGGCAAGCGGATTAAGAACGTCGTCAATATCGGCATCGGCGGCTCTGACCTCGGTCCGGTCATGGCGTACGAAGCCCTCAAACCGTATACGGACAGAGAGCTGACGGTTCGATTCGTCTCCAATATTGACGGGACGCATTTTGCCGAAGCGGTTCGCGACCTCAACGCCGAGGAAACGCTGTTTATCGTCGCCAGCAAGACGTTTACGACTCTGGAAACCATGACCAACGCGGCTTCCGCCCGAAAATGGCTTTTGGACGCTCTGAAAGACGAGGCGGCTGTGGCGCGGCATTTCGTTGCGCTGTCGACCAACAAAGAAAAGGTCGAGGAATTCGGCATCGACCCGGCGAACATGTTCGCGTTCTGGAACTGGGTTGGAGGCCGTTATTCGCTGCCGTCCGCGATTGGTTTGTCGCTGATGATTGCGATCGGCCCGGAGAACTTCTTCAAGATGCTCGAAGGCTATCACGCCATGGACAACCATTTCCAAACCGCTCCGCTGGAAGAGAACCTGCCGGTGATTTTGGCGGTCTTGGGCATTTGGTACAACAACTTCTTTAACGCGTCCAGCCACGCGATTTTACCGTACGATCAGTATCTGAGCCGATTCGCCGCCTATTTCCAGCAGGGCGACATGGAATCCAACGGGAAGTACATCACTCGCGAAGGCGAACGGGTTCAGTGGCAGACTGGTCCGATTATCTGGGGCGAACCCGGCACGAACGGTCAGCACGCGTTCTATCAGCTGCTCCATCAGGGAACCAAACTCGTCCCGGTTGACTTCATCGCGTTTGCGAAAAGTCACAACCCGCTGGGCGACCATCACGTTAAGCTCATCGCCAACGTTTTCGCTCAGGCGGAAGCCCTCGCGTTCGGCAAGACGGCTGAACAGGTTCGAGCGGAAGGCGTTGCGGAAGAACTGGTTCCTCACAAAGTCTTTGAAGGCAACCGTCCGAGCAACGTTATCGTCAGCGAAGAACTCACGCCCGCGACGCTGGGAAGCCTCATCGCTTTGTACGAACACAAGATCTTCGTTCAGGGCGTTATCTGGAACGTCAACTCCTACGATCAGTGGGGCGTCGAACTGGGCAAAGCCTTGGCAAAGAACATCCTTCCGGAACTGGAATCAGACTGCGCCTTGAATCACGACGCGTCGACCAATCGGCTGATTGAATGGTTCCGAGCGAACAAATGATTTAGAGAACAGTGGTTAGTGGTAAGTGGTTAGTAGGAACGTCGCTTGCGTCCTTACCGCTTACCACTCAAAACTAACTACTTATTCCTACTGTCTCCCATGTCAGATATAACTAAACTCGAAGAACGGCTTGCCTGGTGCGAAGAATACATCGACCAGCTTAACGACGCGTTGGTAGACGTCAATAAACGCGTTGTCGAGCTGGAACGCCAGAACGCGCGTCTCATTGACGAGGTTCGAGCGTTACAGAACATGTCCCGAGAGCCGTTTAATCCTCGAGACGAAAAGCCGCCTCACTATTGATGCGGTTACAAATTCCCAAGAGCGCCTAAATACAGGCTTATTGCATAAAGAATTATCATCGTTAAGGGAACAAGCGCATAGATAGCGCATCTCCATTCCTGAGTAAACATTTTTCTGCTTTTGTCGTACTGGATTTCATGTGGAACGGCTTCCAGAACGACAATTTTGTCGGAATCGGCATTATCTGCAAAGACCATCACAACTGGCGGCATGAAAAACAAGCGTTGTTGTTTTGTTGGAATATCCTTTGTATGAATCATTCCCGAAATGTCTTTATAGGCTACCATAATCGAGGACGGGCAGCAATCTTCAGGCGTTGTCTCGGCAACTTCAGGACGCACATGCTGATAGCCGAGGCTGCAATAGCCTCTTTTTATCAGTCTGAGGTCAGACAAGGCAGATAAAAAGCGATTTACGGCTTTATGAGCAAACAGAAACGTCAATCCTGTCATGAGCAGGGTCAATACGTAAACGAAATCAGACGGCGCTCCAAAGTAAACGCCAACGCTTTGAATTGTTATAACCGCTATCGCTATGCCAAGAAAACTGATTGTCTCGATTTTATTGTAACGACCGAATAATTGAGCTAACAGCATAGCCAGGTTGACGCGGCGTCTGGACGTCTCATTGATTAAGTCCATATAAAAGGAGCGAACTTTGTATTCCTCCAGCAAATTGTTTTTAAACTCGATGAACGCCTTTTCTTCCAGAGCATCCTCTTCCCTGGAATCACTGGACAATTCCTGATCTGCAGCGTCTGTTTCCGGGGCGCGTTCATCTGAGTCAGTCGGTTTGTCGAATTCTTCTTCCATTGAAATGGCTGATTGTTATGGAATGTCCGTTATTTTCTTTTCCAGTCGGGATTGCCGTATTTTTCTTTGGCGATTTCAGCAACAATTTTGTCATCAAAGTCGAATGGATAATCAACCGGAATAATTCGGACGTCAAGCGCAAATACCAGAGCCGGCGCCCAAAGATTAATTAAACGCTCAGTCGTCAGAGGCTCGGGCAGCTTGACTAAATCGTTGATTCCCAGCAGATCCGTCCAGACGGAGGACCTGTTTAAGAGTATACTGCCGTGCTGTAACACCGCCTCTTGAGTTCTTCGTTGGGCGGAGCCCATGATTTTGTATTCTTTGCCGTTTTGGTCTGCCAGAACAATATCGTATCGGCTTCGGCGTTCAAAGCACAAAAACGGCTTGTCCTTTTCTCGCATCGGCGGGTCGTCATGAGCCATTTTCGCGTCAACGCCAATAGAACGCAAGACGGAAATGAGCGATTGATGAACAATGCCGTACAGATCCGGTCCCCATTCGTACTGTTCGCTATGAGCGGGAAAGACTATGCTGTAGGTCAGTTCGTTGTCATGAACAATTGCTCCTCCGCCAGTCGTTCGCCGAACGGTTGAACACGTCAGGGGGTTGAGTTCCGGCTTCTGAAAGTACCCTAAAGAAACTGTTGGGGTATCCCATCGATAAAACCGACAAATGGGTTCGGCGCGGCGAAGCAGAGCTTCGTCAAACGACATGTTCCAAACGCCGGAGTGAGCGGAATCAATAAACAGTTCGCAAGAATCCATGGTTAGGCAGTAGGCAATAGGCAGTAGGCAGTAGAAATAAGTAGTTAGTTTTGAGTGGTAAGTGGTAAGGACGCAAGCGACGTTCCTACTAACCACTAACCACTAATTACTAATTTACTTCCCTATTCTTCGTCGTCGAACATACAGTAAACCGGTTCGAGGAATCGGGTTACCCGTTCCAAAGACAAAACAATGGTTCGCTGTTGAATTCCATCGCCGCTGGACGCGACAACGGGGAAAATTTGACGTCTGTCAGGCAGGTCAACCCGCATGAGGAATTCGCCGTCTTCGTCGACAATAATAGGATAACCTCTGACGGTAACGTGAGCGCCGGGCAGCGTCCGCCCGTGGATGAGAGCTTTGGCGTCTAAATGGAAGGGGAACCCCTTGTCGTCAAAATTGGACATTCGATCCAGCTTTGCCGATTTGGCAAACGCGGCGGCTCCGAGCTTGCGGCGCTGATCGTCTATCATCTGACGAACGTGCCGTTCTTCATCGGAAGTCGTTTGCGTTTTGAAGTTCATTTTTAATTCGTATTCGTCCAGAGCTTCGTCGAAATCGAATCCTGCATCAAATCCCTTGACGGTGTCTGGAGAGGGCGTTGTAACCGTAGCGCTGGTAAGAATCGTAAAGAATTTGCCGTTTTCGGTAATGTATCCCAGTTCGACCTGATAGCTGGCAGGAATGCCGTCGACGTCTATAAACCAGTTGTTCGCCTTGAGCATGACTTCGATATTTCTTAAGGCGCGGCGAGAATTAAAGCCGTCGTTGGGACGAACTTCAAAAAGACGAAGCGCCGGTTTGGCGTAATGCCAGTCTGACCCCAACGCGCCGCGAACGCGGTCTTTGGTTTTTTGACGAATGCGCCACGAAGCATGAATCCAGTATGCGTCTCGAGCTTTTAACGTCAGGCAGTCCTCTTCTTCCTCTTTCATTTGCTCTGTGAACTTTTTATCGGATTGAGAACGCTGCGCCAGTTCGCAATTGAGATCCATTACGCTGGAATTGGCGGTAATTTTTCTCAACATGGACGGCGGGGTAAACCCGAGAGCGCCCGGCGTGCCGGGGACGGGAACCGAAGAGCCTGTAAGACCGTTTTCATTAAACGAAATATTGGCGGTGGCGGCAATTTGACGAGCTGAAAGCTCTGGCTCTATATCAGAATTTGTTTTTGACGACTTTGATTTTGAAGAAGTTGTCTTTTTTATTTTGGCGTTTGAGTCTTGCCCTTTATTTGACGATGGGGAAGAACCGACTTTATTCTGTTTGCGGGATACAGGACTCAAAGCCTCAATTAATTCTTTTTTACACATAGCATGCCAACCGGGTATTTTTAGCTCTTTTGCCATTTGTCCCAGTTCTTTTGCTGTGTATTGTTCCAATTGTTTTGCCACGGTCATTCCTCCGGAAAATCAAAGTTGTGTATTACTGTCAGGCAGGCGGTCAGGCAGGTTATTGGCTGTATCCCTAAAGACGCATTGCGTCAAACCCCGATATTGCATTATCTATATTATAAATCTGTTTTTTATTCTTACAAGGATTTCGTCATCTCTAAATAGCAAAAAAATCAAAAATTTTCTCGTTTTTTCAAAAAAAATGAGGGAACGACCCTGTTGCTTTTTCTTTTAGGTTCTTTTATAATGCAACATGGATTGATATAAAAAACGCCCGCCTATCAATTACCAGAGGTGAAAAATGAGAAAATATGCCATTGCAGTTTTGACGTTACTGACTCTCAACATTGGATTTACGTCTTTAGCCGCGGCGCAGATGGTCGGCGAAGGACCGTCCTTGATTGACGAATCCAAACGAGAAGGCAAGGTCGTCAAACCGTTCATCATGGATAAAAAAGACGAGAAACTGTTTCGTCCCCGCATGATTTGGGCGGATTCCTGGCAGTTCATTCCTCTGCCGATTCTCAACGACGCCGGGGAGATTCAGCCTGAAACGCCTCAGACGGAAGAACTTACTGCAGCGCAGAGGATTAATCAGTTTATCAAAGTCCAGGAATGGTACAATCAAGCGCCGCCCGATCTGGACGGAAAGTACGTTCTGATTGAATTCAGCGCGTCGTGGTGCCCGGCGTGCAAACGAGCGGTTCCGTTTATGGAACATTGGAACGAGAAGTTTGACGGTCGCCTGGTCGTGATTTCGATTCTGGAAACAGACCGCGCTCAAAACGACAACTTCCCAACAACCGGACAAGGCAAAACGCTCAAACATTGCATCGGCATCGACGCGCAGCGCCGCAGCGCCAAAGCGTTGGGCGTGTACGGAATCCCGCATTCGGTTTTAATCGAGCCGAAATACGGCGCCGTCGTTTGGGAAGGCATGACAGAGCAAAAGGGCTACGAACTGACCGACGAGCTGATTGAAAAAATCCTGGCTGTTGGCGAGAAGATGAAAAAATAGCGTGTGACATTCCGGGGGCTAAAGCGCCCCGGCTCGCCTAATTCCTAACTTCTAACTAATTTTTGTAACGCCGGGACCGGAAAGGACGCTGGCTCCGGCGGCGCTTCGGGCAACTTCAATTTTGTTGGCGATGCGTTCTTTTAACGCGTCTACGTGTGAAATTACGCCGACGAGTTTGTTGGAGTCGTCTGAATACTGGAATTTGTTGATGGCATCCAGCGCGGTTTGCAGGGTTTCTTCGTCAAGCGTTCCAAATCCTTCGTCCAGAAAGAGCGTTTCCAAGGGTTTGTTTCGGCTTGACATCTTCGACAGTCCCAGCGCCAGAGCAAGACTGATCAAAAAGCTTTCGCCGCCAGACAGGTTGGTCGTAGGTCGAACTGCGCCGCCTTGCCAGGAGTCAATGCAATAGATTGCCAGATCCTCTTTTACGCTGGCAGGCGTAGATTTGATATTCTCAGAATTCTCTTCACTTGTTTCAACATCGACTTTTTGCGGAAGCGTGAGTTGGTATCGCGGAGAGAGAATCGCCATCTGTTCGTTGGCGTAGTCGATAAGGATTTCCAGCGAAATCCGCTGAACAATCTTTCGGAATTTTTTTCCGTCGGCGCTGCCGATTATACTGTTCAGTTTTTCCCATCGATAAACAACTTCCTTCTGATTGTCGAATTGCGCCTTGATTTTATCAAATTTATTTTTATTTTGCTCGTTGATATTTAACTGCTCGGTTTTTGAACCGATATCAACAAGAAGCGCCGTATACTCGGCGTTCTTTTGGTTACAGCTTTGATCCAGTTCTTCTTCCGATTTATCGGTAAGATTCTGTTCTTCCAGCTTGAGCAGACGATCGTTATTGATTCTCTGCTGTTCTTCCAGACGCGTTTTTTGCTCATCCAATTCCTTTTGAAGCTTCTGATATTTATCTCGCACATCGTCCGTCAGGAGCGCTTTAAGAAAATCTTCGACAGAGGAAAAACGCTGTTCCTCGAGTTTATTATTGAACTCTGCAAGAGACTCGCTGAATTGTTTGAACGCGGTTTTTCTTTCTTCCTGTCGAGCTTCCAGGTTTTGCTTTGTGGTTGTCTGTTTCGCTTCCAGAGCAGTTTTTTTCCCTTTTTGGTCATTAAGCTTGTTAAAGGCAGCGTCAACAGCTTTGGACAATTGCTGAAACGCCTGTTCCGGATCGTCAGAGCCAAAAAGTTCCTGACGTTCATTTATCAGCTTGTTCAAAGCGTCTTCTTTCTGTTTTAATTCGGACTTTTGCTCGTTGAGCGTTTCTCTGAGCTGAACCGGATTTTTGAGAGCGTCCAGTTTTTCGGCGTATTCAAGACGATTCTGCGTCCTTTGCGTCTTTTCGGCAATTAAACTGATTCGTTTTTTTATTTCCTTGACAGAAATGTCTTTGTCACAATTAATATCGTTATCGCAAATGTCGTCAGACTGCTTTTGAAGGGCTTCGTTTTTCTGTTCCAATTCCTTGACAGAGTCGTTCGCTTGAGAACTTTTCGTTTCAAATTTGGTTATTTCTTTTTCTGTATTGCTCAAATCTCCCCGAAGTTCGCGAATCTTTGATTTCGTTTCGTCCAGTTCTTTTTCGTCCTCGGTTAACGTTACAGAAGGAAGATCAATGCAATACGGATGCGACGTCGCCCCGCAAAGAGGACAACGTTCCCCTTCTGCCAGCTTTTGACGATGTTCTTCTAACGACTGAAACAATTTTGAAAAAGAAATGTTCTTTTCAAGAGACTGTTGATGTTTTTCAGCCGCTGATATATCAAGTTCCAGCTTTTGTTTGGATTCTGTATGCTTCTGAATATCCTTTTTATACCGCTCAATATTTTTTTGGAATTTTTCAATGGACGTCGAATTGTCCGCTATGTCCACTTTAACTTTGAGCAAATCTTTCCAATGGTCTTTCAGTTCATTGAAGTCGTCTATTATTATCCGCGTTTTGGAAATGGAAACCCCATTGAGGATTTCTGAAATCTGAGATTCAATTCTGACCGTCGTGAGGTCTTCTGGCAGTTCATCTAAAGTAATATTGGCTTTACGGCATTCTTGCGCGAATTGACTTTGAAGCTGACTCAATTTCTTTTGTTCCGGCTCAATATTTTTTCTTTGCTCCGCAATTACGGTATCGAGAGATTTAACTTTATCAATAGTCGGCTTTTGAGAGTTTAACGTTTCCTTTGCTTTATTATGCGTCTCGTCTGCTTTTTCAATAGCTTTGACGGCAGATTTTATATCTTCATCAAGCTTTTCAACGGTTTGAACGTCTTTGTCAATCTGTTTATCAAGTTTTTCCAGATTGCCGCGTTTTTGTTCAGACACACGATAGTCCGCAACGATTTTTTGCGCTCTGACGTCTTGAACAAGCTGTTCTCTCTGGGATTCAAACGCTCTTAATTCGTCATTGTTTTTGTCGATATTTCGCCCGATTGTTTCAGATTCGTTTTTTAACTTTTTAACCTCTTTTATCCATTGAATCTGCTTGTCAAGCTGATTCATTTCTTCTTGAAGCGTCTTCGTCTTTGAGTTGGATTTCTCAATTTCTTCTTTCAGAATCTTTTGCTGTTCATCTGAGAGAATTTCAATTCCAGACAGCTTTTGTTTGATTTCTTCCAGCTTGGCGTTTTCCGCTTTGGATCGTTCAAAAACCTTTTGTGAAATAAGCGAATAAATCTGCGTTCCGGTAATCGTTTCGAGCAGTTCAGAACGGTCGTTGGCGTTGGAATCCAGGAATTTTTTGAATTGTCCTTGAGCCAAAAGGACGGCGCGGATAAACTGCTCATACGTCAGCCCGATAAGCTCGCCAACTTTTAGCGGAACCTGCGATTTTGAATTTGCCAGGATTTCGTTTGTGCTGTCGTTTGCCAATTCCATTTTGGGCGGCTGAAGATTGAAGCCGCGTTTGCTGGAAGAATAATGCTGTTCAAAAGAGGAACGAAAAACGCCGGCGTCGCAGGAAAAAGTCGTTTGAGCAAAACATTCCGTCGAAACGCGATTCATAATCTCGTTGGAGGAATTGGTAATCGAATCAAGCCGAGGAGTTCTGCCGTACAAAGAAAGGCAAATCGCATCCAGAATGGTCGTTTTGCCAGCTCCTGTCGGTCCGACAATTGCAAACAAGCCATCGTTTATAAATGCGGGGTCGGCGAAGTCAATTGACCATTCCCCTTTGAGCGAGTTGAGATTATTAAATTTCAGTTTGAGAATTTTCATTGAATCTGTCCCAGAATTTCATTATACATTTTAAGCAAATCTTCTCGGTCTTCTTCAGGAACATTGCATGAATTCAGCGTTCGCTGAAAAACGTCGATCGGGTCGAGAGACCGGAGCGATTCCCCCTTGTGCTGACGAGATATTCCTGCTTCATGCGTTGAGAGCCATTTAAACGCAAATAGCGTAACGGGCGTATTTGCCAGAAGGTCTTCCAGTTTTTGATTAAACATTTCGGGAGCTTCGGAACCGCGATAGAGAACTTCCAGCCAAACGCTCTGATTATTTTCCTTGCACTCGTTCACAAGTTGGGTAACTTTCTGTTCAATTACAGACTTCTCATTTTCCGAAATTTGAACCAACTGTTGAAAACAGGGGATTTCAATAGACGTAACAGTCTGCTGTCCATCGACAGTCCATTGAACTTCGACAACGCGCTTGGTCTGTTTTGCCTCGCCAAACCCGACTGGAATTGGCGAGCCGGAGTACTGAATTCGATCCTGCCCGCCTACAACCTGGGGAACGTGCAGATGTCCCAGGGCGATGTAATCGAACGAATCAGGAAAATCTCCGGCGGGGAACTTTTCCAGCGTTCCGACGTAGATATCGCGCTCGCCTCCGTCCGCGCCCAGGTTAGACGCTCCTTTCGTAAACAGGTGCCCGGTGGCGATTACCGGTACAAAAGGCGAACTTTGTAACAGTTCCTGTTTTTTCTCTTCCGCCTGCTGAGCAAAGGTTTGATAAACGCTGCGAATTCCCTCCATAAGACGCTGCGATCGTTCGGCGGAATTTTCTCCGTCGACGGATTTTCTCAATTCCATGTCAGACAAAAAAGGAATTGCGGCGATAAGGGCCGGGAAGTCGTCAGACTCGCCGTTTTCCGCAGACGTAACGACAATCAATTCCGGTTCTTTGGCAACAACGGTTATGTTAAAATACTGCAATATCTGTTTGGACGTTTCCAGAAACGCCGCAGAATCGTGGTTCCCCGCAGTAATAATTACGTGTCGGCAGCGGCTTTTCCCGCTCAATCTGTCTTTATACAGTTGAACGAGAAACTGATTATACATTTGCTGCGATTCCAGCGTCGGCGTTCTGTTATCGTAGACGTCGCCGGAAACGATCAGAACGTCAATTTTCCTGTCAATAACGGTCTGACAAAGCCAGTTCAAAAACGCCTGATGTTCGTCCGCGCGCCGCCGATCGTAAAGCCGACAGTCCAAATGCCAGTCTGAAGTGTGTAGAATTTTCATGACAATTAAACAGACTTTATAAGAGCGCTGTTGCCGATTCACCGACTTTAAGCGTTTTGTTTATTTGTTTTTGTTGTATTTCTCCTCGGATTTTTTCTGGAGTTGGTCGAGGCTTCCTTTGGCGATGTCGTTATTGACTTTCTCCCATTTTTCGAGTTGGGCGCGGTCATGAAGCTTGTTACGATAAATGTTAATCAATTGTGTAACAGGATAACCGTCCGTAGGATCCAGCTGATGAACTTTGACGTAGGTATCGGCAGCGCCGCGATAATCTCCGCTGTTGAGTTTTGATTCAGCGTCTGCCATGAGCTTTTGCTTTTCTGTTTTAGGTCCGCGTTGTTGGGCGGCGTACTGAGCGTCGTATTTTGCCTCAAGTTTGCGAAGTCGCTCTCTTCTGGCTTCCTCAGGAGTAAGATTCTTTCGAACGGTTTGCTGTGGAGCGGGTTCTGATTTACCGCTATTGGTCGCAATTGCGACAATAATCAACAAAAGAATCGCTGCGCCAACGCCAACAGAGAGCAGAACCTTTTTATCCTGAAAAGGATTCTTTTTGGATGACGATCGTTTGCCGCGTCCGGAAGAATCCGCTGTTTTTGAACCGCTTTTATCCGTCTTGGCAGACGTCGGTTTAGAGGCGGTTTTGGAAACCGGTTTAGATGCGCTATTTGACGTTTTCGCGCCAGCATTGTTGCCTGCAGGTTTGGACTTTGACGATCCCGCTCCAAAATCAAATGACGGCTTGTCCGATTTCTCTGCTGATTTGGACGCTGACGATCCAGCTCCAAAATCAAACGACGGCTTGTCCGATTTCTCTGCTGGTTTGGACGCTGACGATCCAACTCCAAAATCAAACGACGGCTTGTCCGATTTCTCATTTGATTTTGACGGCTGTTGAGGATTAAATTCAAAAGGCATATTGACGTTTTCCGTTATTAAGTAATTGACAAATAATTTGTGGCATGGACAAGGACTATCCACTTGCCATTGATCTCTATTTTGTCAGATTTATCAAATTTTGCAATAGCCCCTAAGCAAATAATTTGTGATAAGACGTCAATTATTTTTAGAGACAGATTTTCGCCGCAGCTGACCGCAGGCGGCGTCAATGCGCCCGCCTTTTTCTTTGCGAACCTGAACCTGGACGCCGCCGGACTCCAAAGCGCGGACAAAGGCGTCGATTTTATCCGGATACGGGCGCTTGAACGGCAGCCCTTCCACCTCGTTATACGGAATGAGATTGACAAGCGCGTTGCGCCCGCGCAGTATTTGCGTCAGTTCCTGAGCGCATTGCGGCGAGTCGTTGACACCGCCCAGAAGAACGTATTCGTAGGTTACTCGCCGTCCTGTAACGTCAAAAAAGTCGTCTGCGGCGCGCAAAATGTTTTGAATCCCAATTCCCGCGTTGGTCGGAACGATGCGATTTCTCAATTCGTCGTTGGGCGCGTGGAGAGAAACCGCCAGATGGTACTGCTTCCCGCTGTGCGCCAGACGTTCGATTCCGGCAAGAATCCCAACGGTTGAAATCGTAATCTTTCGGGCGCCGATTTCCAAATTGTTCGACAGCCAGTCCAACGCCGTAAGCAGATTGTCCAAATTCAGCCCCGGTTCGCCCATGCCCATGACGACGATGTTGCTGATCCGGTCAGAATCCGGCGTTGTCGCTTGTGAATGGAGCATATCCTGAAAAATCAGAACCTGTTCGACGATTTCTTCCGCTTCCAGATTGCGAATAAAGCATTTTCCGGACTCGGATTTCGTTTGACCGGTGGCGCAAAACATGCAGCCCATCGCGCAGCCAACCTGCGTCGACAGACAAACGGTATGACGCTCTTTGTCGTCGGTCAGCATGACGCATTCGATCGTTTCGCCGTCATGAAGTTTGAGCAGCGCTTTTGTCGCCCAGAGAGACTGACTCGTTTGAACGACCTGCGCCGTTCGGAGCGAAAAGGCGCCTGAGAGCTTTTGCTTTAGTCCCGCAGGCAGATTTTTCATATCGTCAAACGATGTAACGCCCGGCTTGCTCAGCCAGGACAAAATCTGACTGGCGCGAAACGGTTTTTCCCCGTTTTCCGTCAGCCAGGTTTTGAGCGCGTCTTCAGATTCGAATAATATTGAACGCAAGTTATTGCCTTTTTAGTTGCTAGTTGCGAGAGGAGTTGACATACCGCTTGCGTCAACTCCTCACTCAAAACTACTGCCTACTGCCTACTGCCTAATTCCGTTTATTAAACTGGATTCCTCCGCCGTTGTTCGGCTGTTCGGATTCGATCGGCAATACGCCGGAATCGAAAAGCATGTATCCGCCCCAAAAATACGGGTGACTCATGCGGAGGTTTTTGTCAGCCGGTTCTCCTGTTACAGAGGGCTCTTCGTCCATCTGGGCGAACGCGCCAGCCGTTTTCAAAACAGCAACGCGCCAGGCGGATGCCGGATCGTACTTCGGAATGCTCTTGCAATAATTTTGCAGCAGGTATTGAGCGCTGAAGCCGCCGATTCGCCATCGGCTTAAGAGAATCGTCTGACTTCCTTCGGACATCAAAGCGCAGGACGTAAAGAACAGGTCAAAGCCCGGGACGCGGCAGCCGTTTTTGAAGGAACATTCTTCCGGAGTATGGAAGCCCGGCAGAAGAATCGTCTGCGGCGCGCCGTACGGCAGCAGCAAGCAGTCTGAAAGCTTGCCGTCTGCCTTGGAACCGTCTATTCCCAGCGGATGCAGGTCGAGAGAACGGTTGTAGTCCGGGTTGAGGTCTTCCCAGACAACCAAACGCTGCAGTCGCGAGAACAACATCTGCCCTGCCCCGGGAATCTGGCTTTTGACAATCGCCGATTTCATGGACGCCGAGCCGAGTATTTCCTGGAACGCGGAGGCGGCGAAGTCGGCGCCCTCCCGCGGATGAAGCCGTCCCTGAGCAAACGCCCATTCGACGTCGCCCAAAGTTGGAATTGGCTGCGGAACCGACAGGGACGCCGTTGGCGCGTAGCGAATTTTGAACTGAAAAATCAATGGACGGCGTCCGTTGGCGGTTTTAACCTGTAACAGGTCAAACGGGACGTACCATAAAAAGCCGTCTGGAACAATCGCCAAACCAGGGAACGGCGTGGTAAAATCCGCCTTGGAATCTTTGAGCAGTTCCGTCAGCAGTTCCTCTGCGGTCGTTCGCCAGGCGTCGCTCATTCGAGAAATGTCGACAATCGTTGACGAGCTGATTAGCGACATTTCTTTATGCAGTTTGACGTTAAGCGCCTCGACCTTTTTAATCGTCTTGACTTCCCAGGTTGCGTACTGCTTGGCGCCCAGCAAAAAGGCGAACATGCGTCCGCGGACGTTATAGAACAGAAGCGTCGCCTCGCCTTCCGGAAGCCGCCGCTGAATCTCCTCGCACGTCATAATCGGCGGGAAAACCGGGTCTGCCGGCAGTCGGCGCAGAAGCATGCTGTACAACAGCGTTTCCTGCTGACGCGCAACGTTTCCCCATTCCTTGTACATGTCCGTCTGTTTTTTCAGTTCAACCGAGTCTGCCGGGGCGATTGGCAGTTTTTGAATTGCGTCACGAATACGCTGCGACTGAGATTGAAGCTGTTGATACGCCGGGTAGTCAGCCAAAATGTTCTGACGCTGCGTTTTCGCCAGAGCGGACAATCCCTCTGACGGCTGTTCCAAAAGCAGTCGCAAGTTGAACAGACGCCCTCCGGCAAACATCGGAGCGCAGAATCGGGCGCGGCGACCCATGTCGGCAATCATCACCGCCTTTTGATATTCTTCCCGTTCCAGAGCCAGCAAAAACCAGTTGTCGTACGATTCCGGGCGTGGGTTCGCAATTGAAGAAAACGCGTGCATCGGGTTAAGCGACCATTCTTCCGCCGTTGGCGATTGTAACAGAGGTTCGTAAAACGCAACCGCTTTTCTCGGCGTGATGACGCTGCGAATCGACACCTTTCCGCTTTGATACAGGTTGTTGAGAATGTCAAGCTGATACAGCCGGGGCGTAGCGTGACTCATGAACTCCATCGACTTTGCCAAAGCCGCTGTTCCCTCCGGAATTTTGCCGAGCTGGAAGTACATTTCCGCCATGGAGAAGTTGACTTTCGCGCCAACTTCCGAAATCTCAAAGTCGCGCCCAACAAACTTAGACTGCGCCTCTTTGAGGTATTTTACCGCGTCGTTTGGCTTTTGGAAATAGAGTAAATTTTCCGCCATGCAAACGTTGAGAACGACTTGCAGACGGCGTCCCGCCTTGACTTTTGCCCATTGAATTGCAGGCTGAAGCGCCGGACAGGGCGTTTTCGGGTTGCCCGCCAAATGGGCGGCAGACATTCCCTTGAACGCCTCGGCAAGAATCGTTCCGCTGGATGTAATTCGAGAATAGCAAACTGCGGCAACAGTCGCTTCATGATAGTACTGAACGGCGGCGGCGTTGTTTCCGGAGTGCATCGCCTGGCGCGCCAACGCCAAAAACGCGATTGCCGTTAGAGGATGGTCAAACTGTCCGGCGCAGACGGTTCCGCGGCTGAGAAGCGGGATTGCCAAATCGTTTTTTTCCGCTCCCAAATACGCCATGCCCAACGCGACGTCAACCCACGTCTGCGACCAGTGGTTAGGCGGAGCTGGACGCGTCGACAGCTTGCTGATGCATAGATCTGTCAGCGGGTCTTCTTTGCAAAGCGGTCCTAACAGTTCGTATCGACGGTAAAGCGCCAGTGCGGTGCATTGCCAAATTTCTGCAACGTCAACCTGAATCAGATGCGCCATGACAACCGTCCCGCCATGCTTGACGGTGTCATACTGGTTGACCTGTCCGCGCTGGATGCTGAACGTGTCGGGAAACGCCCCGAGCGTTTTCTTTCTGGCTCCGAATCCCCACGGAATGTTAAGCTGACGATTGGTTTGCGGATTTATAGACGCTGAAAGGAACTTGACGTCCATCATCCAGTTGTAGTACTGAACGTAAATATTCAACGCCGAGTTGTAGTTCTCTATCGCCTTTTCGAAATCGCCGACGGCGTAGTACGCCTCGCCCAGCATCGTATAGGCGCAAATGGAGTCTATCCAGCGCGAACTGACGGACTTCATGGCTCCCCGAACTTCGGACTGATACCCTTTCAAGGCGTCTTTAAAGTTGCCCTCGTTGAGCGCTGCCTGCTGAGGGTAATAGCTCAAATGGGGAAGCTGGTTGATTTGCGCCTGAGCGGAAACAGAAGCAATCAGAATCAGCGCGGCAAATAATATCGTTCTCTTGAATTTCATAGCATAATACTCCTGACAATTAATTTAGAGTAATTCTTATTCGTATTATACCCGAAATTTGTGCGATTTTCCAGCCGGAGAGCAGAAAAAAATAAATTATCGAGAATTATTTGTTTTCTGTTTCTTCCGATAATGGCGACTGGGTAAAGAAACAATTACATTCAAAGGCTGATAACAAAATAATTGCAGCGGGCCGCCCGAAACGAGCAGAAAAGTCAATTCCCATGGGCGGACGAGTCTTTTGGCTCCAATCAAAATCGGCTTGCGCCCCCAAATAACTCTCATCCATTTTTCCTAACATTCCTATTGCAAAAAATTCAAATTTGAGGTAAACTGATTATAATAATATAGAATCGGATTATAATTTTTTCCAATTACTATTGCGGTTAAACAGCAAAATAAATGAATTGCAAATGTAAAATAATCGTTGTTATAAGCCTTCTGTTTGCAGCGTTCGCGCCGGAACTGGCAAACGCTCAGGCAAACGCCAGGCTCAATACGCCTACATTGATGGAAATGTACAAGCCCTTTGCAGACTACCCCGAAGGCTATGAGGCAGTTAGTCTGACGGATATTCTGTACCGTTCCTGCCCGGCGCGCGGTCTGGAACCGGCGATTAACGTCTACTGGCAAGCGGTTAAGTCAGCGTCAGACTGGAAGTATTATCGTCAGCGGGCGGAAAAGATCAACCGATTTAACCCTCAATCAGATTCCGTCGCCCGGCTGTTTCTCCAAAAAACGGAAGATAAAGCGTCAATGGCTCATCTGAAAATGCGCCGCTGTGCAATTGAACTCAACGCGATGGCAGGCGACTGCGGTTTCTCTCCGGACAGTTTGCCGTACTGCAACGAACTGCCGCATTTTGGAGATTATCACACCAATATAGACAAGATCGCCAAGGTTCGTCCGGTTTCCGGAGAAATGAAAATGCTGGCGCAGCGAATTGATTTGGGATACGAGCAAATCAAGGCGTCAGCGGCGGCGTTATCCGCGGCAATCTATTATCTGGAAGCTCAAACCGAACTGATTAACAACGGCAAAACGACAATCACAGACGTCGTCAACGCCTTTGAACAGGAAGAAGCGGCGCGCGAAGCATTCTGGAAAGCGATTCTGTCGTACAATCAGGACATTGCCCGTTACGTCGTTTGGACGCAGGCTGGACAACCCTACAATCCCAAACAGCTTGCCCCGCTGCTTCTGCTCAATCCGCGTCCAGCAACAGTTTTTGAAACAACGCCAAGCAGCAGTCCCAAATCGCTCCTTGACCAGCGTCCCAACACCTACGACGATTCCAGCAATACTGGCGTCACACCGGAACCCGCGTACCCGTCGGACGTCAACCCGTCTGACGCCTGTTCTCAGCCGGATTCCCAATATCAGTCAACAGAGCCAAACGTCAATCCGTTCCCAACAGAACCGTCTACTACGCCGATAATTCAAAACGACTCGTTACGCGCCCCAAAGATTTATCAGGTTGCGTATACGCCGTCAGGAGGATTGACCAAACCAAACTGGTTTGACGTTGCCGTTTATAAACCAGCCGGCGCGACAGCTGTTACACTCAAAGGCTTCTTGCGGAATTTCAATCCAATGCAATATCAAATAGCGGCAAATCAGTATTGGCGCGCGTCCGCTCAATGCCAGAAACTGGCGGCGATCAACGCTGCCAGCCGCCGGGCGGACGAAGTTCAGCAAATCGTCTTCGCCCGTCTGACGCAGCAAGGGGACTCGGCTCAAGCGAGTCTTTTTCTTTTAGCAATGAACGTTTGGAAACAGACGCTTGCCGCGCTGTCGTACGAAACGCAAAAGGCGATTTTGAAAGAGCAGTTTGGAATGAATCAGCTTCTTTCCGCAACGGACGCGTACTCGTCGAAAGAATTTTGGCCCATAACGCCTTTTCATACGCAATCGTACCAGATTACAAAAAACGTTCCGGGACTGGAAAACGACCAGACGGTTGAACCCCTGGCAGGGTCGATTGATCAGGAGTTCAGCCTGATGAACCAAACCCGCTCGGCGTTAGAGCAGGCGTCCGCAGTCGTAGAACGCGATGCCGTTTCCGAAACAGCGTCGTTCAAAGATGTTATTACAGAGCTTCAGACGGAATTCTATTTTGCTGACGCGTTTGTCAACCAGACGGCTGAATACAATTTCTCAATCGGCAACTACGTTCAGCGCTGGATGTACGCTCGTAAAAACCCGCTGTCCCTGGACGACTTCTGCCAATCCATCGTCTCAAAGATGGAATAAGGCGAGCCGGGGTGCGTAAGCCCCCGGAAAAAAAGAACGGAATTACGATTAGTCTATCGTCAAATCCCCGACAACTCTCTCTGCAATTGCGCGAACACCATCAGCGCGACAATCAAATACGTATGGTTGGCGCCGTTGTTGTGGTCGTCAATAATCCAGCGGAGCGTGTCCGGGTTGAACAAGCCGGAATCGAGGTTTCGTTCGCTCAAGACGAGTTGACCGACGTAGTCTTTCAGTTCCCGGCGCAGCCAAAGCCCCATGCGTTCGTACGGCTGGTATCCCGGCGCGCCGAGTTTGGCAAGAACGCGCTGAATGAAATGGGCGACTTCCTGCCGCAGCGGCGACGCTCCGATATACGTCCCGGTGTTGACGTTTTTGACTTTGAGGAAGTCCGGGCGGAACTTCTTCAGAATCCGCTTTTCAATCGTTTCTCCCATGCACATGGATCGCGGCGCGGCGAACAGGCGTTCGTGCATCGTCTTATCCAGAAACGGCAGACGGACTTCAATTCTCGACCCGAATTTTTTCATCGACAGCGCAATCTCTCGATGGACGCGCATGTCGAGGAACAGCTGCCAGAGAATCGCCGCCGGTTCGGCGCCGTCGGCACAGGCAGAGAACATGTCGTCCAGCCCCGCCGCGCCCATCTCGTTGAACTGACTTTGTGACACGCCCTTGAGCAGCGGTTTGTCGACGCCGTCGAGCATGTACGATTTGAGATGTCCCGCTGCCCAATCGAAAACCGCCTTGCGGGAATTGAGCTGCGCCAGTTCCGATTCCTTGAGCGAAAAGGCGTACGCCTTGGTCAGATGGAACAGCTCGCCAGCATGCCCGCGCAAAAGGACTTTGACGTTCTTTGACCGATAATAGTCCAGCGTCGGAATAACGATAGCCGTCGAGAGATACTGTCCGTCTGTGAGGCGAACCATCTCTTCAAAATGCCTGGGATAGTCCCGGAGAAAATCGGTGTTGAGCGCGTAATTGAAATGCGTCGTCCCAAACCGCTTTGCCAGCTGAGCCGCCAGCTTGTGGTCGCCGCAGCCGGGAATTCCCATTGCAATAGAGACGATGTTCTGCGGGGAATCCGTCTGAACGCACGCTAAAATGCTGCGCGCGTCCAAGCCGCCGGACAGGCTCACGCCCAGATTCGGCGTGTTGAGCGAGTCACGCTGAACGGACTCGTAAAACGCGTCAGCAATCGCGTCCGCCTGATCGGACTCGGACTGCGTCGATAAAACCGCGCTGTGGGTGAAATCAGAGGCGTACTGACGCTTGGTCAGCGTTCCCGACGCGACGTCAAAAATCAAATGCGACCGCGGCGCTGGTACGCGAATTGATTCAAACGACGTTCGGTCGCCAACGTACTGACCGTACGTAAAGAACTGGGCGACGCCCTGTTTGTCGAACTCGCGGCTGACGGCGGGGTTCTGCGTCAACGCCAGCAAATCGGACGAGAACAAAAACTGCCCTCCGCAGAGCGTATAGTACAGCGGGGACGACCCGTAGAAGTCGGTAAATAGATGAAGCCTGCCCTCCGCCTCGTCCCAGACGGCGATATTAAATCGACCGTGAACCTGAGCGAAGAACTCGTCAATCGTTCCCGCCGCCCGCCGCTGCGCGAACTCTTCCGCAACAATCCGAGCCGGACAGACGCTTGCGTTGGCGACCAATCCTGCCGGGGCGGAAAGCTCTCCGTGCAAAACGACTTTGACCGTCCCGTCAGACGACGTTACCGGCTGCGGTTCCGACGGGTACACGTTCAAGTCAATTCGACCCAAAACGCCGCGCGAAAAAACTTCGTCGTTACAAACATAGTCCGGTAAAAACCGTCCGTATTGGAACATGGAAGACCACGATTCCAATCTCGGCGGCGTTACAGCTGCGTCTACAATTCCGTATATTCCTGGCATGATAATTCAATTTCTAACTACTGCCTACTGCCTCTTGCCTCAACTTTCATCTCTCCCCAGATGGCGCGATCGTCAACCGGGGAATCGTCGGCGAAATCGACAACCAGGTCAAGGCGTTTTTTGCCGTTTAAGGGAACGTCGATTTTAACCGGAGGATCCGTTGCCGACAGCGTCCACGTTCCCGCCAACGCGCCGTCAGTAAAAACGCGAAACCGCACAGACCCGGTCTTGACTCCGTATGGCCGAGCGACATACCCGGTCAGATGAATGTCCGGCATTGGGAGGATTTTATTCAAAAGCAAGTTACCCAAATCAGTTAACTTAAACGTTAGTCTTGACGACGCGGCAACGCCGAACCCGTGCAGATAATATTGACCTGTATTGGCGCGAAGCCGTCCGCCGTTGACGTCTGCATTGACGCGATACGACTTCGACGGAGCAGACCAGAACGGAATTTGCGCCCTATCCGCCGGACCATGCTCGTCCAGCCATCCGATGTTAACCGGAGGAAGCGCTGTTACAATTTCGGACTCGTCAAACTCGTATGCCGTTTCGCTCCACGGGAACTTGACTGTAACAACGCCGTTGTTCGTTTTCATCGACTTCGCAAAAAAAATCGCGCCGTCTTGAGTCGTAAAGACCCAACGATGATAATTGATAAAAAATACCTTTTTATTAAAAATCAGCGCTCTGATTTGTACGACGGGAAGCGTCTGTTCGCCATGATGTGTAGTAGAATGGTATTTTAATACGAATCCGTCCAATCCCTCAAAAAAACCGGAATAGCTTTTTCCAGCAGCGTCAATTATCATATCGGTTGGACTGGCTTTACGCATATCCCGATTCACCAGAATCTCTTCCGCTACGTCAGGAACGGGTCGAGAGAAAACGATTCCCGACAACGAGGAATAGGGAATCGTCATCTGTTCCGGCTTGGACAGACGCGTCAGCTGGACTTCCTCTCTTGTCAAGCTGGTTACGGCGCACGGTATAACGGTACCGTCCATCAGAACGACAAGGTGCGGAACCTGACGGCTGAAGGACTGCGCCTGCGCCGACGCGCCGCCGCCGAACAGCGCCGCGCTTGCGAACGTCAACAGTAAGATTATTCTCCTCATATATATAATTGTATTAATTATCGGACAATTCGCAAGGGGGGAGGGGAGAATTCGGAATTAGGAATGCGGAATGCGTAATTATTAATTAGACGAGGCGCAGCCTCGACAACTTGAAAAAACTTTCGGTCGCCAGCAAGCTGGCTCCCTATTGTAGAAGTTTTTTCAAGTTAAATTTTGAGGGGAAAATCTTAGTATTATCAATAACGCAAGCGACCAACGGGAGCGATTATAATACGTCTCGCGCGGTAGCGCGGACTGGGAGCGGCGCCTCGCCGCCCTTTTTTGAAAAAAAGGTTCTTCCCCTCAAACTCCCCTTTCCAAAAAACTTTAGCAAGGGGAGAAAATAA
The DNA here is from genome assembly GCA_017557195.1 of Thermoguttaceae bacterium. Classification (GTDB taxonomy): domain Bacteria; phylum Planctomycetota; class Planctomycetia; order Pirellulales; family Thermoguttaceae; genus RUG11551. The sequence goes on from JAFZAL010000017.1 coordinate 30,640, forward strand.
AGCAAGAACATCGTAAACCAATCGGTGTAAATCCGTTTAATCCGTAAAATCCGTGTACGGACGACCTGCACATAACCATCGATGTTAATCACTAATTACTCTGTAGAACGCCGGTTTGGGGTTGTTTTCCCGGTCGAACAGGAGCGGGTAGTCTTTTCTCCCGCGGCGGGGGAATCCCGACAACCAGGAGTAGCGGTCGGACGCGCCCCAGAATGTAACAGCCGTAATCTTGTCGGCGTTCTTAACCAGAACGGCAAACGCTTTCGCGTAGGCGTCCGCCTGCTTTTGAGCGATTTCCGGCGTGTACTCGTGTTCCTGACGCGCCTGGTTCTGCCGTAACGCGTCGGGACCGTGGTAGTTGGAATACGTCGTCATGTCAAGTTCCGTAATCTGAACTTCCAAGCCCAGCTCGGTAAAGGCGTCTATTGACTTCTGCAGCTCTTCCGGGCTGAAGCTCTCGATATTCCAGTGCGCCTGCATGCCGACGCCGTCAATGGGAACGCCGGCGTCGACGAGCGATTTAAGCATCTTCACCGCCCGGGCGCGTTTGGCGGGATTGACCAGATTGTAGTCGTTATAGAACAGTTTAATATCCGGGTCGATTTTCCGCGCCGTTCGGAACGCCTGAGCGATAAAGTCTTCCCCGCAGATTTCGTACCAGGAGCTGTGAGTTCGATAGACGCCGTCGCCCCAGTCCGCCAGAGCCTCGTTGACAACGTCCCAGCAATAAACCTTGCCCTTGAAATGCGTCAGAACCTTTGTCATGTACTCTTCCATGCGCTCATAGAGGGCTTCCTTGGTCAGCCGCTGTCCGTTCTCATCCTGGAAGAACGACTGCGGGGTTTGGCTGTGCCAGACGAGCGTATGCCCGCGCATTTTCATTCCGTGTTCCTGAGCAAACGCAACCAGCGCGTCCGCCTGATCGAAACTGTAGTTCCCGTCCGGACGGTAAATCGCTTCCGGCTTCATGCAGTTTTCTGCGGTGATGCTGTTGAACTGCCGGGCAATATGCGCCGACAATTCCGGATTGCGAAACTGGAACGGCGTCACAGCGCAGCCGATGTCGAACTTCCCGGCGAACTTGTCCTTGAGCGTTTGGACGGCTGAGAAATCTTCCGCCGCCGCGTCCAGACCGACTCGATACCAGTCGAAGTCCGCCGTTCCGCCAGGCGTTTGAGTCGAGAAATAAAACAGACCGAATCGGTATCCCATAAAATGCGGGAGCGTATAGGACATTTTCAGCTCTTCCGGAACGGTCGTCCAGGACGAGCCGTCGAGCGAATAGCTGAATCGGGCGACGTCCGCCTGACCGCGGAAATCGCAGGAGATTTTCAGATAGACGACGTTCTCGTCAAACTCCCGGACGACCGTTTCGACCTTCTGTCCGTTGTTGCGTCTGTCGTTAAGAACGGTAACCAGCTTGTTCTTCCCACCGTCTTTTTTAACGCTGATAAACCCATAGAACCGCTGCAGCGCGACCAGACCCGCGTAGTCGCCGTCGCGCAAGCCGGAGCAGTCCAGACGAATCGTCGCCGCGCACGTCGGACCAAACGTTCTTTGCGTCAGCGTGTTGCGCGCCTGCGTTACATCTTTGTCAACGCGGCTTGTCGTCAACCGGAAGAACCCTTCCCGCTGCGTCAAAGACCAGTCCGCCGGAACCGGATTGTGATTCCACTGCCAGGCGGGATCGAACGTCGGAGAATTGAACTCGTCACAGGCGACAAGGTCGGGAATCGGGCTGTTGTGCGCCGGCAGAGAGTCTATCTGCTGCGGGATTTTGCCGTCGACGCCCAAGACCGGCCAGCCGTCAACCCATTCTACCGGCATGACGTACGGCATGCGTCCAACGGCGCCGGAGTCGCGAAAGAGAATCGCCATCCATTTGCCGTCCGGAGTGTCGAAAATCCCGCCTTGCGCGATGCCGCGATAATGCATGCAACGGCGGGTTTCGTACGGTCCGGTAATCTTGTCAGCGCGTGACACGACTTCCGTTCTCATGTCGCCGCCGGGCCACGTTATGTTGAACAGATAATACTTCCCGTTGACCTTGTAGACTTGCGACCCTTCGCCCAAACCGCCTCGACCCGTTCCCGCACGACAGACGTCTTGAATCAAAACCTGATCGACGCCGCCTTCCAGAACGCCGGAGCAGTCCGGCTTGAGTTCCCGGATTCGAATCGTCCCGGAACCGTAAATCATATAGACGCGCCCGTCGTCGTCAAAAAACAGCGACGAGTCGTGCAGCATGGGTTCAAAGGACTTCATTTCCCATTTGCCGGACAGGGGGTCGTCGGTCGTAAAGACGTACGTCTTGCCCGTCGTCCCGGCAAAGGTCGAAACGTAAAACTTCCCGTTGTGAAATCGCAGACTGCTTGCCCACGTTCCGCGTCCGTACTCGTTTTTCCCGTTGTTGAGGTTGAGCGAATCCATATCCGCCAGGTTCCCGTGCGCGTACGACGCCAGTTTCCAGTTGACCAGATCCTTGGAATAGTAAATCGGCAGCCCGGGCGACAGGTGCATGGTCGTCGAACTCATATAGTACGTATCGCCGACGCGAAGAACGGACGTGTCGGGAACGTCCGACCAGATAATCGGATTGGTTTGCTGAACGCGTTCCGGCTCTTGAGCGAACGCCGTCAGAACCGTCATGCCAGCCAGCAGAGCGGCAAAAATCAGGATTCTTTTCATGATAGCTTTTGATTGTTGGGGGGTAGAGATAACGGGAAAAAACGCAACATTTTAACGTTTCTTTTCCGATTATACCAAGACGTAAAACAGAATGCAATGCACTATTGCGTAAAATTTGTTGTCTTTTTACGATATTAAGATGCAAGCAGACGCTTGCGCCGGGCGTTTGCATCGCCAAAGTAATAAAGTGAAAAGCTGGAACGTTTATCGCGTCCAGAATGGACGCCATTTCTATAACCGTCGACTTTAGTCTACGGGCAGCGTCAGCTCACCCCGCCTCCTAATCGAGTCAGTCCTTTTCTTTCCCTCAGCGCCAACGGCGCTGGGGGAAAGAAAAGGGTATTTGTCGATTGTTTGTTTTGTTGTCGTCTTTTCCCCGGAGGTTGAAAACCGCCGGTTATAGAAATGTAACCCCATTCGAGGTTAGGGGGGACGCTTCGCGTCGGGGGTTTTCTTTGTGTTCTTTGTGTTCTTTGTGGTTAAATTTCTTCGGCGAGCTTCGCTCGCGATCCGAGTAAGGTTTTCGGCTGTGGCGAGAGGTTTGGCGGGGCGGAGAGCGGCAGGGGACTGCCGCGTGCCGGTTGTTCGAGCGGACTTGCCGCGTTCTCAGATTATTGGATGCTTCCGCCGCAAGCGACCAACGGGAGCGATTATAATACATCTCGCGCGGCAGCGCGGACCGGGAGCGGCGCCTCGCCGCCTTGAAAAAACTTAGGTCGCCAGCACGCTGGCTCCCTTTTAGAGAAGTTTTTTCAAGTTTTATTAAGAGGGGAAAACCTTTTTTGAAAAAAAGGTTCTTCCCCTCAAACTCCCCTTTCCAAAAAACTTTAGTAAGGGGAAAAAATAAAGTAAGAACATCGTAAACCAATCGGCGAAAATCCGTCTAATCCGTAAAATCCGTGAACGAGTTGACCTGCAAATGACGTGGGGGGTTGCATTTCAATTTCTTTTTGTATACAATAATCTTATCGGCGCAGATCAGCGTCGAGAGGTTATTCAGTTTTCCCAATATTTTCAACGAGGCGAAGAAATGATTTCTATTGCTCAATTTAAACGAATTACGCTTGCAGCGTTGGCGGTGGCGGCGCTGACCGCGTCCGCGCTGGCTCAGGAACCGGCAAGAAAAAAGATGGAGTTGGATTGGCTTACAATCGACTACCCGGAAAAAGCCGTGCCTGGTCAGAAGTTTGAAGTCTATGTGACACCCAAAAAGATTCCAGCTGGTAGAAAGATCGGCGGGGATATTCATCACGCCAAGCCGGGACAGTACCTCGGATACGCTGCATGGGGCGGCGCTCCGCAGCCGGCGCAGGAAGGCAAGACGCTCACGTTCAGATATACAATGCCGCAGTACAAGGCGGACGACCAGGGCGTTCAGCCGATTTATTTTCTCACGACCAAAGGCTGGGATGAAGCGGAACTCAGAGCGACTGACGGTCCGATTATTCTGCCGTTGGTGAACGCCGAAATTCTGTCGACGTTCCGGCCGGATACCGCGACGCTCAAAAAGAGCTGGATTGTCGTCGGCAAGGCGCAGTCTGAGGACGGCGGCGAGCCGGTCTGGAAAGAAGGGGAAACGGTTGTCGTGCCGTTTGAGTATTACGTCGACAAGTCCGACGACTGGGGCGGGACGGAAATCGTCCTGTGGGTTGTCGGTCCGTGGGTGGACTGCCCCGACGGGAAATACGCGACTAACCGCACTCACCACAATTACCACGGCGTCGGCGCGCCCAACTTCAAGTGCGAAATCGGAAAGCGAGCCAAGGGAAGCTGGAAGTTCAAACTGCCCAAGCCGTACGCCGCCGCAGAGCCGGAAAAAGGCAAATACGGGGACTCGCTGCTGTTAATCGCCATGTTCCGCGGGCACGACGACAAAAACTGGCCGTGGCAGATTCGTCACGGTCTGCCGGGCTTTGCCAGAGCCGACGGCTTGTTTGAACTCGACGCGACTACGCCGGGAAATCTGTTCACCTACGATCAGAAAGTCGTCATGCAGGCGACGCCGCTGAAAAAAGCCGAGGGCATGAAGCCCGCCAAGCTCAACTGGACTGTTACAAACGTCAAGGGGAAGACGGTTGCTCAAGGCTCTGTCGATTTCCCTGACCCCAGCGGCAAGCCGACGTCTATTCCAATTAATATCGACGAAAAGGGAACGTTCCTTCTTAGAGCGGAACTGCCTGGCGCGGAAGCGCGCGAGGTTACCTTCGCCCGAATTCCGGACTTGAAAAAGACGATCGGGAACGGTCCGACGCCCTTTGGCGGTCAGAAGTTTTTCGGGTCTGAAGAGGCGGCGAAAGCCAACCGAATGTTGGGGCTGAGTTCCTGCCGCGCCTGGATCAACTGGGGAAGTCTCGAACCCGCCCGCGGTCAGTACAATGAAGCCGCGTGGAAGAGCTTGCGTGACAGTATCGACGTCTGCAATAAAAACGGAATTCGTCCGTGGCTGTTGATTGACGGCATTCCGGCCTGGGCGATTCAGTCGGAAAAGTCGTACGGAAAGGCGTTCTCCGCCATGCCGCTGGACGAGAAAGACGTTCGACGCTTTATAACCCGCCTCGCGACGGAGTTCAAAAACGACATTATCGGCTTTGAATGGCAAAACGAAATCGTGCCGGGCGACGTCTGCGCTGACCCGGTGGCGGACTACGCCATGCTGTGCCGGGTCGGGTCGGAAGCGGCGAAACGCGTCAATCCGAAGTTCCGCAACCAGCTGGCGGGCGGTCTGTGGCCGCAAACGTTCCGACAGAATCTTTTCGCCGCCGGCGTGGGCGAATACATCGATATTCTGCCTGTCCATTACGGAACCGGCTCGACAGTTCGCGGCGCAAAACGCGACCTGGCTGCCGCTGGCGTTGCTGACAAGGTTGCAGTTTGGGACAACGAAACCGCGCTGGGCGGAACGCAGTCCACGTGGGGAATGCCGCTGTCGGAAGCGATGAAAAACACGGCGCAGGGAGACTACTACTTTACTCATTTCCCGGACGAACTCCTTGCCGGCTGCGAACACATCGTTCTCTTTGGCGGCGAGGGAGCCGCTGCCGGCGACTGGAGCCATTTCTGGGGCGATATGAGCCCGCGACCCGGCGCCGCCGCGCTGGCGGTTCTTATCAACGCGATTGGGAACGCCAAGCCCGTCGGGGAGATCTCGCTGGGCAAGTCCGATTCCCTCAAGCTGTTTGAAAAACCGGACGGAACGCCGGTTCTGATCGTTTCTACGAACGAGAAGAACGGCGAAACTGTTACGCTTCCCAACGGGTTCAATCCCAAGGCGATGGTCGATCAACAGGGGAACGAAACCCCGCTTCCGCAGTCCGGACAGACGAAACTGACGTTGACGTCCAGCCCCTATATTGTCGTCGGCGGAGACGTTCAGGCGATTAAAGCGGCGCTGATTCTGTCCTTCCCGGGTTCGGAGGCGGCTGTTCCGACTGTTTCAGGCATTGCCGACAAGGAATTAGAAGTTCCCGTTCGGCTGTCGAACCTTTTGAAGAAGCCGATTCTGGTCAACGTTCGGCTGGATAAAAACGTCGCTCCCAACGACGGCAAGGGAGTGACGGTTCCGCTCAAGCCGGGCGAAACTGTAACGCAGCTGCTGAAAATCGACAGCGTCCCCAACGGCGCGACGCCGACGACTGTTACATTGCGATACGCCGACGCTGCGTCAAAGACGCTGCAAGGGACGTTCGTCCGAAAGCTTGTTGTCAACGCGGTCAACCCGGATCAGATTGGGAACCTGTTGCTCAATCCGGGCTTTGAACAGGCAGCCGGCGATCCCGCCGCCGCGGCTGACTGGGGCGGAACGGGAAAACAGTGCGTCAGAACGGAATTCAACAACCCCGACGAACCGGGGCACGGAAAGTACGTTATCCGCTTTGAAAAGACCCACGGGGCGTATTACAACATGTATCAGAACCTTCCGAAAATCCCGGTGGCAGGCGGGCAGTACGTGTACAGTTTCTGGATTAAATCCGACAATCTGGCGACCGGCTCCAACTTCGGCGGGTCAACGGCAGACGGCAAATCCTGGACGTGGCATTGGCTTCAGGTCTTCCAGGCGCCCAATACGCAGGACTGCTGGCAGGTCTTCAGCAAACGGCTTGAACTGCCTGACGGGGCGACGAGAGTTTCCGCCGCGCCGGTCTGCAGGGGCGACGGCTGGTCGATGATCGACAACGCCATTCTCGTTCCCTACGAGGGGTCTGACTTCGTCGCGTTTGCGCCGCAGGTCAAGCAGGGAGAGAAGCGCACAATCGACGGCGACCTGAGCGACTTCGACCAGTCTGCGCCGATTCCTCTGCTGGGCAGAAATCAGGTTCGGACGGTCAACAAGTCCTACAAATGGACGCCGGACAACTGCAGCGGCGTTGTCTATCTCAACTACGACGAGCAGTTCCTCTACGTTGGAATTGAGGTTATTGACGACAAACATCGCGAGAAGTCCGACGCCAAAGGCGTTGCCGGCGACACGGTGCGAATCGGCATTCATCCGCTCAATCGCCTGCCGGGAGAAGACGGCAAGGCGTTCTGCTTTGACGTCAGCCCCGCCTCGCCCGGCGGAGGGAGCGGAAAACATTCGCTTTACCGCCCCGCGGAATTCTCCGGCGGACTGAAAAGCGGTCAGCTGACCAAAGACTCGTCCGAGTACGACATCGCTGTTACACAAAAGGGCAACAAGACGACGTACGAAATCGCGATGCCGTGGTCAGACCTGGGCGGCGCGAAAGGAACGCTGGGAACGAAGCTGGGGCTGTCGCTGCGTCTGACCGACGCGGACTCCTCCGACGCTCCGGAAGCGTACTTGCTTTGGGGCGAAGGCCTGACGCCAGTCTGGAATCCGCAGTCATTTGGTATCCTGACGCTGACGAAGTAGAAAGGGCGGCGTTATTCGCAGGTCAGTCCGCACACGGATTTGACGGATTAAACGGATTTTCACCGATTGGTTTACGGCGCTCCCCTTGCTAAAGTTTTTTGGAAAGGGGAGTTTGAGGGGAAGAACCTTTTTTTCAAAAAAGGTTTTCCCCTCTTTTTTTAACTTGAAAAAACTTCCCTAAAAAGGGAGCCAGCTTGCTGGCGACCGCAAGTTTTTTCAAGTTAAACGAAGTCCGCTTCTTTTTAAAAATGAAGCGAAAGAGGCGAAAGTTTTTTTTCGTGTCCTTCGTTCTTTTCGTGTGTTTCGTGTTTTTAAATACTTCGGCGGCTGAGACTGTCGCGATCCAGCGGGTCGGAGCGATTGATATATTCTTAAGATTTTGGATGCTTCCGCTTTTCCTGTAGCGGACTTCTCCTGCGACCCCCTAGAATTCAAAAATATCATTATGGTTAGCCATCCTGTAAATGCAATCGTCATCTTTAATTTGCGAAGCGCCAGGATCACTGTCGATTCTTTCTTCTGAAATTAGCAGATATTTAGCGTCTTTTTCAGCCCATTTTTCGGTCTCGCTGCTTAAATAAGCCAGTTCAATAAAGGAGCCGGATTGCGGTTTGAACTGGACGCTGTCGCTGCGAGAGTTCTTATCAATTGTGATAGCGTCGAACAGTCTGAAATCGAGATTGTCTGAATAGGAGTCGAATTCAAACAGGACGGCAGCTTCGAATGCTAAAGTTATTGCTGAACTAAGAATCGCGTTTCCAAACGTATTGCTATCGGATAATCCCGACGAAAACGCCGCGCCGTCTTGAACGTCGATTCCTGATCCAACAAACGAGTCAAAATAACCTTGATAGTCAACTCTTCCTGAAGCAATAGCAAATTTTTCAACTTTTACCGATCCGTTTGTCTCTGAGTTTATTGGTAAGGTTCCAGAGCCTGTTTTCTCAATTTTCCCGTAATTTCCCTCGTATGGAAGAGAGCTGCCAACCTGGCAACCCTTGATTGCTTTCCCGTCGGTAAGGTCGAGTCTTTTGGTTCCGCTCTTGACATTATATTCCAGCGTAGAATTTGTCGCGTCATCAATCTTCACGCTTGCGTTTGATGCAATGGCGTTGTCAGTTAAAATATGAAGCGCCCCGCATCTGACTAAATATTGACCTGTAAATGCGTTGTTCCCGGATAAAGTCAGTGCAGCGCCTTCATGCATGACAAGCCGCGTTGCAGCAACGCCAGCGCTGCGTAAATCAACGGTTTGAAGATCGAAAATGGGGGCAGAAGCGATGCTGCTGGCATAAATAAGCCCTTTGTTTATTATCCATGTACCGCCGCCAGTTTTGATAATTTCATTAATGTCTGTATAAGTCGTTAAATTGCCGCTTGTTTCGCTTGTACCTTCTGCAACGTTAACCGTTATTGTTGTTTGTCCAGAAATAAAGCCATTAGGTTCGGAACCGGAGACAACGTCTTGCCAGAGGGCAAACAGGGCGACAAAAAGAACGATTGCAAACCGCGAGACGTTTACTCGCGTTAAAACACTGTAGGAAGGCAGGGCGTTAAATTGCGTATTGATCATTTTTTTCCCTCATGGATCAAGCAGATCGTTATAATTTTTCCCTCATGGAAAAACTGGGCATTTCTGACGGCGGATGACTTTTTCTCATTAAGCTGACAAAGCGTTTTGCCGTCGAAAGCTATGTGCGGCAAAACGTTCTGCTAAAAATATCCGTATCAGATACCCACTATAGAGTTTATCGGAATTATAGAATTATTTCTTTTGGAGCCTTTTCAGACAAAACAGCCCCGCAACGCCGAGAATCAACAGCGCCCACGTCGACGGTTCAGGAATGGCGTTGTGGTCGATGTATCGACGTCCGGTAATGGCGTACTTGCCGGAATACGTACCGCTGGTAAGCTGAACGTATTGCAAATTGTTGAAATCGCTCGAACGAACGTATTTGCTAATAAAGTCGTCTTTAATATCTGCGCTGTTTTTTCCTGATAAAACAGCGGTAAACTCCTGGCCTTCCTGCAGCGTGCAGTCGTCTGTCGCCGCCAGATAAACGATGCTGCCGTCGTGCAATTCAAGATTGCCATAATCAACAATCAGCACGTCATTCTGACTAGCGTCCGTCCCGCGGATTTCCATCAACAACTCAGCGCCAGCTTCATTGAGAATAAAACCGCCGCCGTATGTTTCATCGCCAATTATAAGCACCCCAGGCGAGTTGCCAGGCGAGAATACAGCGCCAGAGTCTACAGACAGCAGACCCTTGAAATATCCTTGCATATCCAAACGTCCGGAAGAAACAAACATACTTTCAGCCGAAATCATCCCCTGAGTTTCCGCTAAAATCTTCAGCGTGCCGTCTCCGGTTTTTTTGATGTCTCCCGTTCCAAAGATTTTGTTAGCGTTGGCGATTGTCATGCTTTTTAAATCGTTCCGATCAACGAACAGTTCCAGCGTACCTTTCTTAATGATGCCATTGTCGTTGGATTTGACGACTTCAATCTGACCGTATGTTGTAAGGGCTTGGTCCCTTAACTGCACTACGCCTTCAGAAACGGTTATTTTAGCGGTGTATGTATTATCGCTAATGTTTGGATCATAAAACGTTCCAGAAAAAACTGCAACGCCAGCGCCATCTTTATTAATTCCTTGGGTGCTGTTATTGGCTTTATAAATAGCGTTTGTAAAAACCAGTTTTGCGTTTTCATCTACAGTAATTTTTAATAAGTGGTTTTCACGAACTTTAATCGGAACGGATATCGTTGAATCGCCGGGCGCTGCATAAGCACGAATTGACGTCCCTACTTTCATTTCAATACCTTTACAGTTAGGATGATCCTCTCCTGCTTTGATAGTTCCTTGAGTTAAATGAAAATGTTTATACGACAACGTTTGGTTTTCATCAACGTTTAAAAGAAATGTACCGCCGTTTATGTAAAAGTTTACATCATTATTGCCATTGCCAAAGGAGTCTTTAGCCGTACATTCAAGCGTACCATTTGCATTGATGTAAACTTTAACGTTTGGGGCAAACCGATCTAACAGATGGTCCTTATCAATAAACAGTTGAGTAGCTAAACAAAGCGTTCCTTCGTTAATTACTACATTGCAATCGATGGAATTATTATCTTCCAGTGTAGCTGTAAGAGACAGCTTTCCAGTTCCTGTCTTAACCAACTGACCTTTAGCCTGACCATTAGTACAGGAAATTCTACCTGAATGCGTTGCTGTTATATCGGAATCAACGTTGATAGTTACCTGAGAATTGATAGTTTCCTGAGAACTATTGCTGGTAATATCGCCAGAATAGGTCTGATTGGAGTAGTAATTGATAGTTAACGCCTCAGAACTATTGTTGGTAATATTACCAGAATAGCGCTGATTGGAGGCGGAGGAAGAGTAATTGATAATTAACGCCTGAGAACCATTGTTAGTAAGGTTGCCAGAGCCAGATCTGTCAGGGTCGTCAGACAGGTCGCGCAGCGTTCCACCTGCTTCCAAGATCAAATCTCCCACCGATAGTATAGTAGGTCCAAGAATACTCGGAGCTTTTGTAAGCGTTAAAGCGCCAGGTCCCATTTGATTCATTGAACTGGTTCCGGAAATAACGCCATTAAAGGTTTTATCTTCGGTATAGTTCAGCTTTAGCATGTAATCTGAACCGTTACATTCAAGATTGCCGTAACCTGTAAGGTTGGTCAGATTTGCACCGCCATTCAGAATCAAAGCTCCACTGCTGACTGTGGTATCGCCCGTTGAAGTCAAAGCTCCCGAGATCGTCAGCTCGCCTGAACCTGTTTTGGTAAGCGAACCTGTACCGGAAACAGAGCCGCCATAAGTTGCATCGGATGTCTGGTTGAGCGTTAAAACTACATTATTGCCAATCGAAATCGAACCGCCGCTGCCGGACAGGTTATTAAACGTCTGATTGGCATTGAGCGTCAGATCGCCAGCGCTGGTAATACTCGACGCATTAGCAAAAACGTTCGCTTTTTCAAAAGAAACCTTGGATTTATCGTCAATATTAACATTGCCTGTAAAACCGCTTGAATCGTCGGGATTTAAATAAAACCCTATTTTCGAAGCATCGTTTGTCTTTTCGCCTGTATTAAAATTTAACGTTCCCGCTCCAGAAATAGCGCTTTCAACAGTCATCGAACGCGTATCGGAGGCTTTGGTATTGTTACTTTTTAATGTACCGTTTCCATTGACAAGAATGGTTCCCTGAATTGTCAGCGCCAAGTTGTCGTTGCCATTATAAACAGTTCCGTTGCCCAACACCAATTTATCTATTACAACTGTGGGGCACTTAATATTCAGATAGCCCGTTTCATAGGCGGTCGCGTCATGATTATACCCCAGATATAACCAGTTGTAGTCGCCCCCGTTTTTGTAAGGAAAATTCTCCGGAGTAGAAGTGTTGGCATTGCCCGGCGCTCTTAACCAAAAACCGTCGCCAACTGTATATATAGCGCCATTGTTATTGACTGGTTTATAATTGTTGGAAGTCGGTGCATCAGGGTATATAGCGGGATATGCTGAAACAGGAGACCAGTTTTGATAATTCCAATTTAGACCAAGGTCTTTATCGGCTTGATCTCTGCTCAAATAGTATACAGTTTGCGCTTCCGCAGACGAAGAAAATAGAAAAACGGAGGTTCCAAAAGTCAATACAATGACCGCTGCAATGCGAAGATAACTTCGCAGCATTAGACAAAATTTATCGAATTGTCTATAGGTATAGGCTTTCATTGTATACAATTAGACTCAATCTCTCCCAAAAAGTTCCAAGATTGAGTCCCCCGTTTCCGAAATAGCGTTATAATTATAATCTCTCTTATTATAATTAAAATCGTCAGATTTAAAGGGATAGTCAAGCGATTTAACGAAAAAAACCTCAAAATTTTTGATAATTTAGGGAATATAGGCAACAAAATCGAGATTTATATAGCGAACAGATATAAATTATTATAGATAAGTCGTATATTTTCCACAAATGGAAGCGCAGTATAATATTAAGCGCTTCCCGATTCAGTTATAGAAATTTGACTATGCCCGGCGGCGAACGACGACTTCAAACGGAAGCAAGACGGCTGACGTTTCGTCCGTTCGGCTCCCGCCGTAGACAGGCGATTCCGTCGTCAGAAGCAGGTTGTCGAACATGTCCGGCGGGACGGGAACCGGGTCTGTCGTTACGTTGGCAACAGCGATATAAGTCAAATTATCCTGTCGAAAACCGTCTTTGCCGCTGACCGTCCAGCGCCACGTCAGGATGGACGGCTGCGTCTCGCACTTTGCCGTTGGGAAGTAAAGCAGTCCGGCGCCGTTGGCTTGAGCGTACGGCTTGAACGACTGACCGGCAACGCCCGTTTGCTTTCTGACGGCGATGAGGTCTTTGTAGAGCTGCAAGCGTTGGTCGTAAACGTCAGACGTCCACGACAGCGACGCCTGTTCGAACGTTTTGGAGTCGAACGGGTCGGCGACTTTGGGCAGTTTCTGCTGGTGCATGTACTCCATGTCCCGCTGACGCCCACGACGAACGGCGCGTTTGAGTCCCTCGTCTTCAAAAGTCGTAAAGAACGGGAACGGGTTCCGCTCGCCGTATTCTTCGCCCATAAAAAGGAGCGGAACAAAGGGCGAAAGAATCGTAACCGCCGCGGCAAACCGAGCCGCAGCCGGCGAGATTTTCGTTCCCAGTCGTTTCGATTCCGCACAGTTGCCCGCCTGGTCGTGAGTTTGGTTGTAAACAATCAGCCGGGTCGGGTCGATATAGTCGAAATTTGTCCCCCATGTTTTCTTGTAACGTTTTCGATAAACCCCGTCGTAAAGCCAGCCGTCGACAAACGCCTTGAGCAGCGCTTCCGCGGGATTTTTGAACCGTTCACTGACGCTGAAATCTTCGTATAATCCGCTCCGTTCTCCTGTTACAAGAGCGTGCAGCGCATGATGAAATTCAATATTCCAGACGCCGTCCAGACCGTATCCGTTACGTGACAGCGGTTCGATTTTGATTCGGTAGTTGTCGTCATCTTCCGCTGTTACAAACGTCGTCCGATTGTTGTGTTTTCCGTATTTATGAACCGCTTTGGAGATCTGCGCCAGAATATGCGTTCCAGACATGTCCGTAATCGTGTCGGTCGCGTCGAGACGCAAGCCGTCAAACCCGAATTCCCGAATCCAATACACGGCGTTTTCCGTTACATATTGACGCACCGGATCGGAATTCTCCCCGCCGTAATTAATCGCCGCTCCCCACGGGTTGGTAAACCGGGAATCGAAATAGTCGGAAATCGCCCCTAAATAGCAGCCCTCCGGCCCGAAATGGTTATAGACGACGTCGAGAATAACCGCCAAACCCAACTCGTGCGCCCGGGCGACAAACGCTCGCAGTTCGTCCGGCGTCCCGTAAACGCAAGTCGGCGCGTAAATATATACGCCGTCGTAACCCCAACTCAGTCCCGGAGATTCTGCCACCGGCATGACTTCCACCGCTGTCGCGCCCAGGTCTTTGATATATTCCAGCTTTTCCGCCAACGCCGCCCAGTAGGATTTATCAACGGGTTTCTTCCCTATAAAGGCGGCTGGATGGAGTTCGTAGATAATCAGGTCTTTGTACTCGACGCCATGCCAGGATGGAGGGACAAGGTCGTCCGGCGGCGCTGTTCTCAAACCGGACGGACCGTGAACTCCCAGCGGCTGAGCTGCGCTGCGCGGGTCGGGGTACTGTTTTCCGTCCGCCAGACGAAACATGTACAGCCAATCTCGCCCAACTTCCGCTTCGGCTGTAAACCAGCCTCTTTCCGCCGGGGTCATTGCAACGACTTTCGTCTCCCGCCCTGCCCTGTACGCCTCTGCGGATTCGTACAGAACGAGGTCAACCGTCGGCGACTTAACGCTCCAGACGGAAAACGTACACTGTCCGGACGTCTGCCCGGCAGGAAGAACGGCGTGGTTGGAGTAGGAGTGCATTGGGAGGTGGTAAGTTGTAAGTGGTAAGTAGTAAGTGGTAAGTGGTTAGTTGTTAGTGGTTAGTGGTAAGTAGTAAGTGGTAAGTTGAAAGTTAGTTGAGCGCTTGCGTACTAACCACTAAAAACTTATTACTAACCACTGATTAGCGCTTGCGTACTTAATGCTTACCACTTGAAACTTACTGCTATTATAATAAAAAAAGGTTCCAGACAGACTCCGTCTGACTGGAACCGAGATTGATTTCAACGCCCCCGTTGGAGAATTCTTTCCCTTCTCAAAGCAGACTCTTCGTTCTGTTCGCTTCTTTGACCCAGTTGAAGTTGAGAATAAAACGCGTTATCTGATTCAAGCCGGTTTTCCCATATTCTCCGTGAATTTCAACACAAAGTCGAACTGTTTAGGATTGTTGAAATTCCGGTTTCTTTCCTGAGTTCATTTGCGATCCAGAAACGTTATATTTGCCCTGGGGTTTAACCGAACAGCGCGCCTGCCCGTTCTCAGCGGTATAAAACCGCTTTGACAGACAAACAAGTTCCGGTTGGGCTAACGTCTGCAAACGTTCCCAAGCATGAAAACCTTTTTGCTTTGTTCGATTACATCACGTCAAGGAAGAAGTGATGTCCCATGTGATAACGACGCTGTTCCGGATAGTAGTTCATCCAACGTTTATCGTATTGCGGGATTCTCATTTCAGTCGGATACCGATTATACGGATCCTGGCTGGAACGGTAATATTCCTGAGACCAGAAGTTTTGCGGATAATACACGTAAGGATAGTGCATGAACCGATTGTAGTCCTGAGCGGTTGTATGGGGCGCATACTGACGTCCGTAAGCCTGTTGCTGCGGAACCGGCTGCTGAGCCTGAACGGACTGCATGCACAGCCCAACAATCGCCGCGATGAGCAGCGCTGAGCAAATGATTTTCCTGAACATTTTTTTAATCCTTTGTATCAGAGGTACTTATACTCTCTATTTCACGCTTGTTTCGCTTCCATGCGAATTAATGCGTTCATACCTGAGCGATTCCATAACGCTTCCTGCGCCAGAATCCTCTATATTGTTAGAATCGGTATTTTCCTTAAAAATGTTAAATAAAAATTTTAAACTTGTGTATTCAGTAAATTCATACTATAAGTTCGTATGTATTTCTTTAAATGCAAAAAATAGATAAAATAGCCAATTAAATAAAAATGTAAAAAATTATTCTTTTTTATAGCCCTCCCCTCTTGTAATTATCCAACCTTTTTAGTATTGTCAGTTATATATTCGTTTTTATGTAATCAGGTTTGTTTTCTTTTTCTTTGAAAAAAACAAGCTGATACGTCTTGTTTTCCCTTTTTTCAATACAGCGTTATCATGAACAAAGCCTCAAAATCGTTGAAAATCTTTATCAGCTACGGACACGAAATTGGAGCAGTAGACGACTCTGGAAATCCATATTCGAATCCGAATAACGAAAGCGTCGTTCATCAAATCAAGACGTATCTGGAAAGTCGTGGACATGAAATCTGGTTGGATAAAGATAAAATCAAGCCGGGGGACGACTGGCGAAAAGCAATTTACAACGGAGTTGAATGGTCGGACGTTGCATTGATCTGTCTGTCTCACAAAGCGATGAAGCCCAACGGGGTTTGCCGAGACGAAATATCCATTGCAATGGGCGTTCGCGGCGGAAATATGTTCTCTGTCAAGCTGGAAGCGTTGGAAGACGCCGAGTATCCGGCGTATCTGCTAAACCGTCAGCTGTTTTCTAAATTTCAGGATTGGCGCATCCATTGTATAGAAGACAACATTGATGAAGCCTGGCTCGATAAAAACCTGGAAACGCTTGCCCAATCTCTGGAAGAAGAGAATGTTTGGCGATACGGCGTTGAAATGGTTGAACTCAAGAAACTCCTCAAGCCCTGGAACATGAACAGTCGGCTTCGGAGTCTGGATCGCGGTTCACAGTACCTTTATAACGATGAAACGGATGAATACGAGAAAAAAATAGTTCACAAATTCTGTGGACGCGAGTCTCTTTTTGAATTGTTTGAAAACGAGAAGTCCCAGGAAGCCTATCTGGAGTCAGACCGCATTTTATGGCTCAAAAAAGGTCCCGGTTTTGGAAAGAGCCGATTTGCGGCAGAGCTTCTTTATCGATATTATTTCGCAATCAGCGCTGCTTATTTTGTTGAATACAATCTGGAAGAATCCCACAAATCGCAAACGTTTATTAAATCCGTTGCATACCAGCTGGCTCAGACGAATTCCTCTTATCGGGAAAGACTGTTAGGCGTTCTCAGAGCGAATCTGGATGAGATAAACCGACAAATTGACAACCCGGAAAAGCTGTTTAAAACGCTGGTTGTTGATTTATTAGAGGACGAGTTCGACGAAGAAAGAACGACTCAATGGATTCTGGTTGACGCTCTGGACGAAGCGACGGAGAACAGCCGTAACGAGATTGCATCGTTGATCAGCCAAAACATTGACAATCTGCCGTCGTGGATTCGCTTTTATATTACGTCTCGAGACAATGACAATGCAGTTAATCAAAGCTTCAACGATTTTACGCCCATTGACTTCGAGGACGAGGAAAACGTCAACGACATTCTGGAATACATTCGCAGCGAATTCAGCGCCTTGGGGCTTTCCGTCTCGGAAGAATTGATAAATATTCTTCTGGAAAAGTCCGAGGGAACGTTCCTGTATCCGGAAATGGTCTTTCGCGATCTGGAGAAAAACGCGTTTACGGTCGACGATATTCGCGATTTGCCCAAGGGCGTAATCGGGTATATTCATGCCCAGTTTGAGCGTCTTTTCGAAGATAAATTGGAATCGTATAATACAGAAATTCGTCCGTGGCTGGGGTATGTTTTAACGTCTTGCGAACCGATCCCGCGCGGCGTGTTAAAATACGCTTTGGGAATTCGGGAAGATTCTGAACTCGAGCGTCGATTAAATCTTCTGGGAACGTTTTTTGTTCAGTCCGGCTCTACAGACGAAGATACAGTTGCTCCATTCCACAAAAGCGTTATTGACTACTGCTTTAATAAAAACGTTTCCTTTATTTTCTACGTTGATCCAGATGAAGCCAAAGAACGATTTGCACAAACCGGTTTGGGATTGTACGAATCCGGCGCTTTGCAATGGATAAAAAGAACCGACGAAAAGCCGGATATCGCGCAGCGTTACTTTTTAACGTGGCTGCCATCTCATTTAATGAACGCGAACGATTCCCCAAAATCGGCGGCTGTCCTGTCGGATTTCGCATTCTTGATGAAACGGCTGCGATTCGGAAACGTAGAACGCGTTTTGCTGGACTATATTCTTTTCAGAGGAAACCTTGATCGAATTTCAAAAGACTGCAGCGCCTATTTTGACGTTATTTGCAGTAACGCGCATTATTTGCGCCATAACAGCGAGGACAATCCCGCATACAAGATTATGCTTCAAATCGCCACTGAAGTTGCTGACGATTGCCCTGTAACGCTGGCGGCGGAACGTTGGCTCAACCCGGAAGAAGGCGATTCCCCCTGCGACTGGTTCTGGATTAATAAAGTCAACCGTCCCAAAGAATACCAGCCCAGCCCGTATAAACTTGTAATCGAGTATGCTGGCGATCACGCGATACTTCTTTCCAACGGCAACGCTTTGTCCTGGGGAACAGACGATTATAACCTTCGGATTTGGGATCTGGAAACAGGCGCATGTAAAGTTGTTATGAAAGGACATACAGATGAAGTCTATAGAGTCCTTGAGCTTCGCACCGGCGACTTTCTCTCCTGGAGTAAAGATAGAACCTTGCGTATTTGGTCGCCGGATGGAACGTGCAAAGCCGTATCGGACGGAAATACCGATTCTGACCGGGGCTTTTTAGAACTTCGTTCTGGCGCAATTCTTTCATGGTGTATTTATGCTCTAGTCGAAAAAAAAAGTTATGTAGGTCAAGAAGAAAAATCAATCCGAATCTGGGCTCCTGACGGCAATCTTATATCAGTAATAAGAGGGCACTCTAAACACATCAAAGGCGCAATCGAGCTGCAATCCGGCGAGATACTTTCATATAGCGACGACTCCCAACGAATTTGGTCGACAAATGCGCCAAACAGTGAAGTTAGAACTGTTCTTGAAGGACGTTCACAATGGATCGAAGGCGCCAGAGAACTCCGTTCCGGCGACATTCTGACATGGGACAATGAATCATTGCATCTTTGGTCTTCTGACGGGGAACGTAAAGCCGATCTGGAAGGACATACAAACAACGTCAGAGAAGCTATTGAACTTGACTCTGGAGATATTCTGTCCTGGTGTTATGGAGATGACAATACGCTGCGTCTCTGGTCTCCCGACGGCGTTTGCAAAGCTGTTCTTGAAGGACATAATAACTTGATTTATGGAGCTATCGAACTTCGTTCCGGAGACCTTCTTTCATGGGACAGGGACGGCGTCATGCATCTTTGGTCTCCCGATGGCGTTAGCAAGGCGGTTCTTGAAGGACATACAGATTATATCATCGGCGCCAAAGAACTCAGTTCTGGCGATATTCTTTCGTGGAGCAAGGATTCAACTATTCGTCTTTGGTCGCCCGATGGCGCATGCAAAGCCGTTCTGAAAGAACGTACGGATTATGTCAAGGGCGTGATTGAACTTCCTTCTGGGGATATTCTCTCATGGAGCAATGATCAATCCTTATGTATCAGGTCTATAAAGAGTATTCATATAACCATAGAAGAAGGACATATTGCCCCCATAGACGACGTTTTGAAACTTAGTTCCGACAACGTTCTGTCCTGGTGCGGCGACAGGCTAAACGGAAGCAAAGATCATACATTGCGTCTTTGGTCTCCAAACGGTAAATGTATTGCTGTTATGGGCAAGCATAAACTTGGAATCAATGGCGCTATTGAATTGAAATCTGGCAATATTCTTTCCTGGAGCGACGATAAAACTCTGCGTATTTGGTCTCCCAAAGGAAAGTGTATAGCTGTTCTGAAAGGTCACCATGAAAGAATTGGAAACGCTATAGAGCTGAGTTCTGGAGAGATTGTTTCTTCATGTAGATTTCTCGTTTGTCATGATAACACATTGCGTCTTTGGTCTCCAGACGGGACGTGTAAAGCCGTCATGGAAGGACATACCGACATTGTCTGGGGAACTAAAGAACTTCGTTCTGGCGATATTATTTCGTGGAGCAGCGATCGCACATTGCGAATTTGGTCTGCCGATGGAAAGTGTAAAGCGGTTCTGAAAGGGCATACAGACGATCTTGATAACGTCATGGAACTTCGTTCTGGCGATATTCTTTCCTGGAGCAGAGATGCAACTTTACGCATTTGGTCTCCTTATGGGGATTGTAAAGCTGTTATGGAGGGACATGAAAGCTGGATTGAAGGCGCTAAAGAACTTCGTTCTGGAGACATTCTCTCTTGGTGTTTATCTGGAAATGATTACACTTTGCGCCGTTGGTCTCCTGATGGGACTTGTAAAGCTGTTATGGAGGGGCATACAGATGAAGTCAAAGGAGCAATAGAGTTGGATTCTGACGATATTCTTTCATGGAGTTGGGATCAAACTTTGCGTATTTGGTCGCCAGATGGGTCATGTAAAGAAATAATTGAGCAGGACGATCCTCGGTATGACAGATTGTATGCCATGTTTTGGGAGGATCGAGTTTATGAACAATTTTATTCTAAACGATCCGCTTGTGGTATTGAGTTACAACACGATTATAAGCCAATCGCCCAGTGGAATGGCGTTGAATGCACCCCCCTGTTTGTTGGCGCTGGACGTCTGTGTGTTTGGTATGGAAGCAATGTTGAGTTTCTCCAGCTCAACTATGGCAATCATACGAGCGTTTCTTTTAGTCAGACTTGCCAATTAATTTCACATGAAATTGAAGAGTCAAACCTGACAGAATATACTCCAATATCTCCTGTTATGGAGGATGACGATGTTTCTGAAGAAAATGACGATGCGTTTGAAGAAATCAACGATGCTTTAATTGATGAAAGCTATTCAACGCAAGTCAATTTTTTTGAAATTATCGGTAAAAACATTGATACTCTTGGAAATCATCTTCATGAGTATTACCAAAAGGCTGAAAATGGAGATCTTAATTCTCAAATTACTCTTGGCCGCATCTTTTACAATGGTTTTGGAGTTCCTGTAGATAAAAGTGAAGCCATAAAATGGTGGCTCAAAGCGGCGGAACAAGGAAATATTGAGTCTCAAGCCGCCGTAGCTATGGGCTATGAGAATGGCGATGGCATTGAACAAAACATCCCGGAAGCCATAAAATGGTATCGAAAAGCGGCTGAACAGGGACATGCGATATCGCAATTAAAGCTTTTCTATTTGCTTTTGTTTACAGATAATACAGAAGCGATCAAATGGCTGACCAGTGCAGCTGAACAAGGAAATGTGGATGCACAATTTGGTCTGGCGTTATGCTATCATACCGGAAAAGGCTGCCGTCCAGATATGGAAAAGGCCATAAAGTGGTATTTTGAAGCGGCTAAGCATGGACACCCTCAGGCTCAATACGCAATTGGCTCTTACTATCAGGATATCAAAGGAGATATAGAAGAAGCCATTAAATGGTATCGCAAAGCGGCGGGAAATGGAAATGCAAGCGCTCAATATAATTTAGGTCAATGCTATTATCAAGGCGATGGCGTTGAGCAAGATAGCGAAGAAGCTGTAAAATGGTTTTTAAAGGCGGCAGAACAGGATGACGACTCTGCCCAATACCTTCTTGGCGTTTGCTATATCACCGGAGACGGCGTTCCTAAGAACTCTACAGTTGCTCTTGACTGGTTTCATAAAGCTGCGGATCAAGGAGATGACAGCTCTATGTACGCCATAGGTTTGTGCTACTATAAAGGCGATGGCGTTGAGCAAGATAGCGAAGAAGCTGTAAAATGGTTTTCAAAGGCAGCGCAAAAAGGAAATGCAAGAGCGCAATTCTATTTAGGGGTTTGCTATTATAATGGCGAAGGCGTTGAACGAGATAAAGCAGAAGCCAAAAAATGGTTGAATGAAGCGGCAAAGCAAGGGAATGAGGATGCTATTAAAGCGTTAAACTCATTGAAGGGTAAATAAGAATCGCATCTTACTTCCTGTACTCCCTTTAATTCAACAATTTGATTCCAAGGACGGCGAAGCCCATGCTACAAACGCCCTCCAAATCAACTCAGTCTCTTTCCATTTCCTCCCAACGCTGCAGGCAACGAGAGGGAAGGGAAAGAGATATATGTCGTTTTTTACGTCTTTCGCCTGCGGACTGAAACCCTCGGATATAAGAGTTGTGCCCCTGGACACGATTTGACTTTCCACCTTATCTATCTTCACAACCCAATTTTGAACGTCCCCGATTTTACTGGCGCGTTTGGCGTCCCCTATTTTCGTTTTTAAATTCTTGGGTATAATATTAATATAGTCGTGAATTGACGCGAAGCGTCTAACTATTGCCTAATGCCTACAAAAGGAGCTAAATACCCATGACCCTCGCTGGCTGGTGCTTCATGCTGACCGCATGTATAATAATCACCTCTGTTTTCGTTTGGTGCATAATTCGAGTCCTGCTCAGTTCAGACGATCCGGACAAGTCCGAGAATCCGTCTGACAATCAGGACGACGAGCATGTCAATTATTAATAAAGCTATTAGTTGTTCCAATTTACTGATTACCAATACTGAACTATGGAAACTTCACCCGCCGTATTGACCGAAGTTATCGCCCAATACTCCTCTTACGTCCCCGAACTGGCAAAAATCGACGAAGCCCAAATCGATATGCTGGCGCAGTACTGCCGTCTGGCGTGGGACTGGAACGAAAAGATCAACCTGACACGCCATACCGACTTCGACAAGTTCGTCAAGCACGACCTGGTTGACACGCTGGCGCTGGCGCGGCATATCAACCCAAAAGAGCGCGTCATGGACGTCGGCTCCGGCGGCGGCGTTCCCGGCGTTCTGCTCAAAATTCTTCGCCCTGACCTCCACGTCGACCTGTGCGAGTCCGTCAACAAAAAGGCGAATTGTCTGGTTGACATCGTCGCTCAGCTGGAACTGCGCTGCGACGTCTATATCGGCCGGGCGGAAGACGTTCTGCCAGACGTCCGTTACAATACGCTCACGTTCCGCGCTGTGGCGAAGATGGCAAAAATTCTCGAATGGATGCGTCCGCAGATGAACTCCTTCGACCGGATGCTGCTTATCAAAGGCCCGTCCTGGGTGGAAGAGCGCGGCGAGGCTCGGCATTACGGCATGATGACAAACATGGCTCTGCGAAAGCTGGAAGAATACACGCTGCCCAACACCGCAACGGCGACTCAGCCGGACGCTGTGTCCGTCATCCTCCAGATTTGTCACAAAACTCGTCTTGATGAAAACGGCGCGGTCATGTTTACTCAATGGAAACGAAACACCCAGCGGCCCAAGCGCAGACAGCGTCCCGGCGGAAACAAGGGCGAGAATCAGTAATTAGTGGTAAGTGGCAAGTGGTTAGTAAAGATTTTTCGTCCTTCCCGCTTGCCGCCGACCATCGCTTTGCGTCCTAACCACTAACCACTTAATACTTACTACTAAAATGAAATACAACGCTATTCTGTGTACAATCGTATTGAGTTTGTTAACCTCTTTTGCTTCTGCGGAAGACGGTCAGCAGTATTTTGCTTTTTCTTACTTTACCGGCAATGGCGAGCATGGGCTTCATCTGCTTGTCAGTCAGGACGGCTTGAAGTGGGACAAGGTCAACGGCGGAGTTCCGCTGTACCGTCAGACGCTGCCGGGCGACAACCTCATGCGCGATCCCAGCATTTGCAAAGGTCCGGACGGGACGTGGCATCTGGTCTGGACGACGTCGTGGAAACGTGACTTTATCGGTCATTCCACCAGCGCCGATTTAATCCACTGGACGCCCTCGCAGGCGATTCCCGTCATGGCGCACGAGCCGA
Organism: Thermoguttaceae bacterium; assembly: GCA_017557195.1. Lineage (GTDB taxonomy): Bacteria > Planctomycetota > Planctomycetia > Pirellulales > Thermoguttaceae > RUG11551. The sequence goes on from JAFZAL010000017.1 coordinate 54,117, forward strand.
CCTGCCGCAACACCTGGGCGCCGGAAATTTTCTACGACGACGCCACCGAGCAGTTTTACATCTTCTGGTCGTCGACCATTCCCGGACGCTTTTCTGAACGCGGAACCAGCGAGTCCAGCCTCGACCATCGCATGTACTTTGTAACAACCAAAGACTTCAAAACGTTCTCCCCAACGAAGCTGTTTTTCAATCCCGGGCACAACGTCATCGACGGCATGATCGCCAAGCTGGACAAGACGTATTATCTGTTCTATAAAGACGAACGGCTCAAGCGCCCGGCGGAAGACGGTTCTATCGTAGAGGGCAAAAGCATCTGGCTGGCAACCGCGCCGTCTGTAGAAGGTCCGTATACCGCCGGGAAAATCGTCTCCCCGATGAACTGGGTGGAAGGTCCAACGGCGTTTCGAGTCAACAACCGCTGGCTGGTTCTCTACGACTGCTACGCCGCTCATCATTACGGGGCAATCGAGTCCGCCGACGGCGTCAACTGGACGGACGTAACCGACAAGCTCTCCATTCCCAAAGAAGTTCGTCACGGAACGGTTTTCGAAATCAGCCAGAAGGAATACGAGGCGTTGAAGGCAGTAGGCAGTAGGCAGTAAGGCTAGGACTATCAATGATCAATTATGGATTAAAGGACAGAGTGGCTCTAATCACCGGGGCGAACAACCCGCAGGGGATTGGAGCGACAACGGCTCTTGCGTTTGCTCGCGAAGGGGCAAAGGTCGTTTTAGTCTATAAGAAAATCTTCCGTCCGTTTGATACAAGCAAGACGGATCAAAACGGGGTTGACCGATATTATCAGTCAAACGCCGGAAATGCAGACGTCGTCGAAAGCAAACTCAAGGAGATGAACGCGGACTATCTTGTTTTGGAAAGCGACATATCCAACGAGGACGCGGTTAAAGAAATCTATTCGACGGTTATTGAACGGTTCGGACGAGTTGACGTTCTCGTCAATAACGCGGCGGTCGACGACGAAAACGGTTTCGATACAATCGAAAAGATTACTCAAGACGTCATCGACAATGCCTTCGCGGTCAACGTCCGGGGAAGCTTGTTGATGATGCGGGAATTTGTCAATCGCCGCAGCGATTACGGAAGAATCGTCAATATTTCTACAGACGCGGCACAAGTCTTTGCTGGCCAAATTACCTACGGAGCGAGCAAGGCAACGTTAGAAGCGCTGACTCGCAGCATCGCTCTTGAAGTCGGGAAGTACGGAATTACCGTGAACTGCGTTGCACCCGGCCCCACTCAAACCGGATGGATTGACGCGGAGCTGGAAAAAGCCGTCGTTCCGATAATCCCCATGGGAAAACTGATTCAACCGGAAGACATTGCAGAAACGATTCTATTCCTGGCAAGCAAACAGGCAAGATATCTTACCGGACAAGTCATCAAAGTCTCCGGCGGACACGCGTTATAAACTCCATTTGTCTATAATAATTCCTTATTATACAACATACACTTTCTGTGTTACAGTTGCCAGATATACATTTTTCTCAAAAAATCGTTAATTTATAGCATTCACCCCTTGAAAAATAGAAAACATGTATCATAATTATGTTATGTGTTATGAAACTTTTAGATTCGTTCATAGAAGTTTTCACAAAAATTGGATTCAATCATCGTACATGAAAGGATTGAGATGACAAGAGAAACTGCCAAAAAGTATTTTGCCCACGAAAAATGCAAATTGATCGACAAGTCGGGTGGCAATAACGTCAATGGGAAAACGGTAGTCGCTATAGCGCCTATTAAAAAACGTGAGCTTGTTTGTTACGTGTGTGGAACGATTTATTCAGAAAATGGTCCCTATCGACCTGATGATGGTTATATTTGCGATTCTTTGGTAGACGATGTATTTTCATTTTACGATGAAAACAATGATCGTTCCATAGACCCGGGAAAAGTTCATAAACCAAAAACAAACCGAGTTACAAAACATATTTCAGGTTTTATCAATCACAGTTGTGAACCAAATTGCGAAATCATTTTCGACGAAGATGAAAAAATGTTGAAAATTGTCGCAATAGAACCAATTGGCGTTGATGAAGAAATTACCATCTATTATAGCGATACCTGGTTTGAACGACGAGGTATCTATTGCCAATGTGGTAAAGCCAAATGCAAATTCTCCAAAGAAAGGGAATTGACTAAGAAGGAGAAGGATTACGCTAAAGAGGGCGAGAGAATCGAAAGAATCGAAAATAATCCTAAAAGGAATCGAGCGCTTCGAGACAAAGTGATCAAAAATAGTAAAGGTAGATGTCAAGTCTGTGGCAGACAACTTACTGAAATGTATGGTGAGTTTGGAGCAGGAGTTCTTGAAGTTCATCATGAAACGCCTCTGGGAGCACGTAAGGGCAAAGGTTCAATTACACATCTTGAAGATTTGATTGCCGTTTGTCCCAATTGTCATGCAGTTTTGCATAACATGGAAAAATACCCTACAGATGCTACAACCAAAAGTTTGAAAAGAACAATTAAACAAAGACGGGAAGAAAATGAGGAAGAATAATTATCTTCTATATTGATCTTTATCGCACGGACAGACGGAAATGATTCAGGTCTGTCCGTTGTTTTTTAGATTCTGAACAGAGTGATTGAAATCAGCTGAGAAGAGAGTATGAGGAGCTAAAGGCGCAGAGACTGTAGAAAAAATTACGCAAGCGCAGTCTCGCTAAAAGAGGCGAGAATCTCGCTTGCGTAATTGCTAATTGTAAATTGACAATTGTTAATTTTACTTGATCATCGCTGCCATTCCGGCGTCGAAAGCCGCGAGGTTGACGTCGACGAATTTTGGCTTGCAGCATTTCTCGATAGCTTCTTTCCAGGATTCAACCGGCATATCCAGTTCCGTTGACATAGCGCCCAGCAAGACCGTGTTGGCGGCGCGGATGTTACCCAGCTTCTCGGCAATCGCTTCTGCGTCGAGATAAATCAATCGGCTAAACGCCTTTTCCAGACGCTGTTGAGCGTCGTCCGGATAGGTCGCTGCGCCCATCGAAACCGTAACCGGGACAATTCGCTGCGCGTTGACAACCGCCAAGCCGTCTGCCGCCAGATATTCGTGATACCGAAGGGCTTCGATTCGTTCCAGAGCGACCAGAACGGACGCGGTTCCCGGGGCAATTAACGGGCTGTGGACTTTCGTTCCGTATCGAATTTGAGCGACAACCGACCCGCCGCGCTGCGCCATGCCGTGAACTTCGTTCGTCTTGACGTCAAACCCGCAAATCATTGCCGTTTGAGCGCAAATCTCGCTCGCCAATAAAATTCCCTGACCGCCGACGCCTACCAGCGCAATGCTTTTTGTATCTTGATTTTCGTTGCTCATTTGTTGTAACTGGATAATAGGATTAGCTATTAGCTGCTAGCTTTTAGCTACTAGCTGAAACAGAAGCTAACAACCAAAATTCATTATACTCTTTTGTTTAAATAATACAAGTAGGCGTTAAACTTTAGCTCTTAGCTAACGTCTAGCAGCTAAAAGCTAAATTCTCGCCGCCCAGCGTTGTAATCTGGAAGTCTCTGGGAGAATTCTCCGCCAGGTACCGATTGACGTCTTCGACGGTAAGGGACTCGATTTTAGCCAAATGCTCGTCCAGAGTCCGGATCGTTCCCAGATTTATCCAGTCGCTGGCAATGCTGACGGATCTGGCGCCGCAGGATTCCTGTTCCATAATCAAAGACGTCCGTTCCCGCGTCTTGACCCGGTTCAGTTCTTCCGGAGTAACGCCTTCGGCAGAAAGCTTTTGAATCTCTGAAAGCAAGCCGTCCAAAGCAACTTCTGCATTTTCGGAACTGGTTCCCAAAGAGCAGAAGACCGCAGCGCAGGTCGGATACATAAAGTTATACGCGCTAACTGAATAGCACAATCCCTGCCGCTCTCGAAGCTGGGTAAACAGACGTCCGCTGGCTTCGCCTCCCAAGACGGACGTCCCCACCATTTGCCGATAAAAATCCGGATGCGAATACGGAACGCCATCGTAGGCGACAACGATCTGCGTTTGCTGAGCGTCGTACTCTATATGGCGATTCTGCCGAGTTGGCGCTTCGGACTGGATTGTCAGCGACCCTTGCGACTTCCACGAGCCAAACAGCGTCTCGACCTCGTCCTGAAGCTCGTTCCAGTCAAACGCTCCGGCGACGGACAGAATCGTTCCGTCCGGGCGATAATACTTTTTATAGAAAGACGTTAGCTCGTCCAATTGTACGGAATGAAGGACGTCGATATCGCCGTAGGAATGTTCGTTCCACGGCGAAGGGAAAAAGTCTTTTTGCGCAGCCAGACGCGCAACCAACGCTGGATTGTCTTCAATTCCAAATCGTTCTAAAATAACGCTTTGTCGAGACGATTCCAAAGAATCTTCGTCAAAATGCGCCCCTTGCGCCAAGGCGGCGTAGATTTCCAGAACGTCGTGAAGATAAATTGCCGGAAACGCAGTAAGATAGGAAACGTATCCGATTCCGACCTTTTCTCCCCGTTCGACGCCGCGAAGCAAAAGTTCTTCGATAAACTGACGGCTATTCCATCGACCGCAGCCTCGAAGAGCCATCTCACAGCAAAACGACGCTACCCCGCGGCGCGAAGGATCTTCGTACCCAACTCCTGCGGGCATTTCCAAAGAAAAAGCGCAGGATTTCAAATACGGCATTGATTCTGCCAACAACGTCAGTCCGTTAGAATACGTTTTCGTATATATCATAGACGCATATTATATCAGGGAATGGGGATTCGGGAATAGGGAGCGGAATCAATTCGGAATTCGTAATGCGGAATGCGGAATTACGCAAGCGCTTCAACAATTTTTCCTACCTATCACACATTCGCTATATTTTTTATTTTATCAATATCGTTTGTTTTTCTAAATTGTTATTTTTGAACGAATTGTCAAAACCCTGATAAGTATCAAATGCAATAATATCTAAATGTGAATTATGAAAAAATTTTTAAAAGAGAAAAAAATGAGTAAGGGAGTATTGGCAAAAAAACCGTATTTAATATAATGTGCAGGAGCGTAAATATAAAAATTGGGAACGTTTTTATATCAACGCGCTCTAATTAATAAAAATGAAAAATGGATTGTAATTATACGATATGAGTCAAAGTCCGTCAACTCAACAAAAAGATCCAACGCCTTCTATGCCGCCCGAATCAGCGGCAGAAGAACGTAACATATACGCCAAGGAAGAAATATCCATGTGGGCGATGTTTGGGATATTGCTTGTCGCGCTGACGCTTGCCTATTCCAAATCGCTTCAAATAGCAATGGACTCATGGAATACGGAACTGTATTCTCATGGATATTTAATTCCGTTTATGGCGGCGGCTTTATTATGGCTTCGCCGCGAACCGTATCGTCCATTTCCGATGTGGCATCGTTGGGTTGGAGTGGCGCTGTTGGCATTAACGCTTATCGGATCGTATCTTGCAGAATTTTTTGCGCAAGAGTTTGTCATGCAGATGTCGTTTGTTCCCGCAGTGGCATTCTGCTTTTTGATAGCAGGCGGTTGGCCGCTGTTCCGATGGGCGGGTCCAATATGCTTTATTTTGTTTTTCATGTTCCCTTTATATTGGGGGCTTGAACGGCACTTGCTGGAACCAATGCAGCTTTGGGCGACAACGTCCAGCGCTTTTATGCTTCAGCTGTTTGGTTTTATGGCCATACAGGAAGGAAACGTTATTACAATTAATGACATTCCGCTCAACGTTGTAGGAGCGTGCAGCGGTCTTCGCATGACCACCATTTTTGTAGCGTTGTCCTTGTTTTTTGTATTGATCAGCCAACGCACCTGGTGGGAAAACCTGATAATTTTACTTTGCGCGATTCCGATTGCCCTGATTGTCAATATTATGAGAATCACCGTAACCGGAATTGGCTATTCAATTTTTGGCGTCGGCGGTACGGCGGAAAAATTGATTCACGACTGGTCCGGCCTGGCAATGGCGCCTATGGCATTGATTATACTTTGGGGCGTAGTTCGATTGCTGTCAATTCTGTTTTACGAAGAGGAAACAGAAGACGCTTCAGCAATAAATATTTTCGAAAGACCGGGGACTGGCTCAGTCAAAGAGGAAAACGTAGCGTCAGAAGAAGAATCAGACGACGATTCCAATACAAAAAATAAAAAATGATTGCACAAACGCGATAAACAGAACGTATAAATTATTAACGTATTAGTTATATTCGTTTTAAATTTTTATTGAAACTTTAGGATAAGGGTTATTCACGTGAGTACGAACTTTCCAAATCAGGACAGACGACCGGAAAACAATGCATCGTCAACGGCTTTGGCGCCGGTAACTCAGCAGGGGACTTCGCTGCGAGTGATTCAGCCTCAGCCGGAAATTGTTAAACAGGCGCCCAGACCAAGCGATATCATTCATGGATTTCGCCGTCGATGGGGCTGGGCTTTGCTGGCTGGCGTTATGGCGTCAACAATTGCCGTTGCCGCTGGCTGGATTATGATTCCGGTTACATATTATACGGAAGCATGGCTTAACGTCCAGTCTCAAGCTCCGTATATCGTTTCGCCGCTCAATTCCAAAAACACCTATTTGAATCAAAGAGGCGCTCAGGCGGTTTTGATCCGCAGTCCCTTCGTATTGAAAACGGTTGTTCGTGAATTGGACATCAACAGCTATCCGGAAATGAGAGGCGTTATTGATCCAGTCAGCTGGATTGGACAGCGTCTTCGCGTTTCCTTCCCTGGCGGAACGGACATTATGGCCATCGGCATGTCTGGCAAAGACCGCAACATGATTACAGAAATTGTCAACGCGGTCAAAGACGCATACATGCAGGAAGTCGTTACGGTTGACCGCGAAAACCATCTTCGCCGTAAAAACGTTCTGGAACAGGCGTACACTCGAAACCGTCAGCAGATTGATAAAAAGATGTATCTGTACAAGGAACTTGCTGACCAGGTTGGTTCCAGCGACTCAGACGCGGTCAAACATTCTGCGCGTTTGAAGCTGCAAACAATCGACGGTTTGAAGAGCAAAGTCATGGCCCTTGATTCGCAAATCGCCGGAATCAATACCAGAATCGAATTGCTCCGCGCTCGTTTGGCGGTCTTGCCGGAAACAGAACAGCCTTTAGACCCGGAAGCTCAGGCGCAGCGTCAGGCTAAAGCTTTGGAAGCGGCAACTCAACAGATGGTTCGTCAAGACCCTGAAATCTCAAAAATGCTTCAGCGTATTGAATACATGGACGCTCGAATTGAGGCGACAAGACAAGTTGTCAAAGACGGAGACAATTCTCCTAAAATTCAGCGCATGATCACCGCCAGAAATGAAGTTGCAAAACAACTTGAGGAACGCGCCATGCAGCTTACGCCTTTGATTAAAGAAGAACTTCGTCAGAGACTGGCGGAAGGCAAAGCGACAACGCCTCCAACTGCCGCTGAAAAAATTCAGGCTGCCATTGACTCCAATCTGTTGGATAAATCCGTTTATGAAAAAGAGCGCGAAGCAATCTACGCTCAATTTATCGACGCTGTCCATCAGGCAGAAAAACTCGATACGTTCTCTTCTGAACTGGAAAGCCGTAAAATTGAACTGGATCGTTTGAAGGAAATCACATACAAGATGGGATCTGACCTTCAGCATTGGCAAATTGAACTCGAAGCGGCTCCTCGCGTTACAGAAATGCGCGCTGCTGAAGTGCCGCTTGAAAGCAATATTCAAGCTAAAGTTAAAAAACTGGCAATGATGGGCTTTGGAGCTTTCTTTGTTGGCGTTATAAGCGTTTTGGGTCTGGACTTCCTTGGACGCCGCGTCAATTCGGCGGACGAAATCAACTACGGTCTGGGACTGCGCGTTATCGGCGACTTGCCATTGGTCAGTTCCGGTTTGCGAGGCGGTAAAATGAACAACCGCGTTCAGGGTATGTTGATTGAAAGTATCGACAACATTCGAACCGCCCTGCTCCACCGAGCGGAAGTCGAAGGGCTCAAAGTTATTATGGTTACCAGCTCCATGGAAAAGGAAGGTAAAACCACCGTATCCAGCCAGCTGGCAGCGTCCCTTGCTCGAAGCGGTCGACGAACGCTCCTGTTCGACGGCGACTTGAGACGTCCGGGCGACCACCGTATGTTCGAGAAACCGCTTTATCCTGGAATTTCAGAATTCTTCCGCGGCATGGTTACTCTGGAAGAAATCATCACCGAAACCCGAGTCGAAAACCTGTTCCTCGCCCCGGCTGGGCATCCGCACCCGGAAGCATTGCAGGCGTTGGCGCGAGGCGAAGTCATCATTGACGCCTTCGCCAAACTGCGAGAAGAATTCGACTTTATCATCGTTGACTCCGGACCTATTCTGACGGACTCTGACTCGCTCATGTTTGCCAAGGTTCTCGACGGTCTGGTGCTGAGCGTTTTGAGAGACGTCAGTCGACTGCCTCGAATTTACGAAGCGTGCGAACGCGCTCGCGCGGTTAACGTCAAACTCCTCGGAGCGGTTATCAACGGCATTACGTTCTCCAAGTATCGTTCGTACTATCGTCCGTACACGATTGAAGTTCCTAACAAGCGCCGTCCGCAGCAACAGCAGCAACAACAGCAGCGGCCGCAAGGCAAGCAGTAATTTACAACTGACAATTAGCAATGAACAATTAGCAATTTACGCAAAGCGCAACTCTCAATTGCAAATCGCAAATTGCTAATTGTTCTTTATTCTCCAATAATATGCAATTTAAAAATTTCATTCCTGCCGCATTTAAGATATACATTCCTGCCGCTGTTGGTCTGATTTTAATTGGATTCCTTTACGTCTCAACCAACATGCTGGGGTTTTCACAGCAATACATGGATTATCTTATTAAAACCGTTCAGGAAACGCCGGAAAAATTTGGCAATTGGACAGGAGTTGATAACGAGCAAGCAAACGAAGCCATCACAAAAGAATCTGGCGCGATGGCGCAAATTTCTCGAGTTTACGAAAATCCTCTCTTTGGCGAAAGCATAAATTTGTATTTTATTGCGGGAATTTCATTCCGCGTGGCAATGCATTCTCCGATCGTCTGCTATCCCGGTTCCGGATTCGAACAGCAGGGAGAAGTTCAGACTTTCGACTTCGATTATATTTACACCGATTCCCAAACCGGTAAAAAGTACGCCCGCAAAGCGACTTTTTTTACTGTCGTCTTTAAAAAAGAAAGTCATTCTGAACGAGTGTTTTGGGCGTGGAACGACGGTTCCGGCTGGGTGGCGCCGCAGTTTGCGCGTCTGCACTATGGCGGACACATCCCATTGTGCAAATGTTATTTTTCGTATGTTGACAATTCCCCAAGCGTCTACGATTTTGACAAAAAATACATTGTCGATTTTGCCGGGCGTTTTTTAAGCGATTTGGATAATCGCATGATCGTTGACGGAAAGGTTCCCTCGGAATCAATAAAAATCAACCTGGGAGAACCGATTGACGGAGTCCAGCAGAGTATTGACGAACCTGATTCAACGCCGACAGAAACAGACGTCGAACCAACGGAATTTCCGTCGTCTGACAGCTTTGATTCATTGATCAAAAATTCTGAAACAATAAATGAATAGCGCAAACCAGTCGTCAGGTCAATGGAAAAAGATTATCTGAATTTGATTCGCAACGCCGCTTTTCCTGAAGGGGATTTGGGCGCTGAGATGATTGAGGGCATGAACCGCGGACACAGCGATCTGACCGACTGGGGATTCTCGCACGTCAAATTTGGAAATCGGATTCTTGACGTCGGCTGCGGCGGCGGAGCGGCGTTGGCAAAGCTGGCGATTCAGTTTCCTAACGCTCATCTGGCTGGATGTGACATTTCCCCTCTGGCTGTCGAATCCGCTCAAAAAATCAACGAACAAGCCGTCGCCGCAGGACGCATGGAACTCAAGCTTTCCGGCGTTCCCCATCTGGATTATCCAGACAATTCTTTTGATACGGTTTACTCGGTCGAAAGCCTCTATTTCTGGCAGGACGCGGTCGCAGGCCTGAAAGATATTCTTCGCGTACTCGCTCCCGGCGGAACGTTCATGACGGTTCTGGAAATGGTCGGCGGAAACATGTCTGACCATCATGAGGAAATCGCCAAAGAATTGAACATGTTCTGCCCTACGCCGGAAGAACTGGGACAAATTGTCCAGCATGCCGGTTTTATCGATATTTCTCTGGACGAAGACCGCGAAAAAGGCTGGATTTGCATAACCGCAAAAAAGCCTTGGTTCGAGGCGTAAAAAAACGCTTTTCACGCGTTCCCTTTGCAAAAGAGTGAATCTATATACACTTAAATACAACAATATCTTAATTATTTTGATAAAAATCGCGTTTTTGAGTCTTTTTGCGCGTTCGATTTGCCGTCTTTATGCTATAATATATATGATATAATATATTGATATTTCATAAATTCTGTCTTCCTTATTTGAGGCGGACGGGAAATATACTTTTAGCAATACCCCAATTTAAGCCATGAATTTTACATTCAGACCCCATCGTCTTTTGGCAGTCGTTGTAACGTTGAGCCTCGTCGCCCTGCTGACGCTTTCCGTCAATGCGGATTATTTTGAAGAAGCGTTCAACTCCTCGAATCCTGTTACTCTGGGAGACAACGACGTTCTGGTTATTAAAAGTACAGATGAAAACAGCAGATACACGTATAACAACTATTCCGGTTCTGGGAGCGTCTATCTTTCTCTCGAAAGGCTTTCGTTTTTTAATACCAATATTCCAAGCGAGTATACAAATCCCCAAGTCTTCATTGTCGGCAGCGCTCTTGGATTGCCAGATTTGGGGCTTGACGAGTCGTCAAATCCTAAAACTTCTTCAAGCGTATTCGGCGCCGGTCGAATTCTCGTTTTGACCAACGAACTGCCAACCGCGGACGGAACGGCAACGGTCAACGAAGGAGCGCTTTTTAACGACAATGGAAGTACGCCGATTTACGACAATCCAATTCAAATTAAAGGCGTCGGCGGCATCCGCGTCGGTTGGAACGCAAACCTGACTGTATCCGGTAAAATTTCCGACTATACAGACGCCAACGGCGCTGTAACGCCGGGCAAGTTGATTATAGAGAGCGACAGCAGCGACATTAGAATTCTCAATGGAGCCAACGATTATTCTGGCGGAACGCAAATCAGCGGTGGAAACAGCGCATACGGCGCTGGGGCTTTAACGCAAACCGTTCAGGTTGACGGAACCCCGTATGGAACCGGACCGATTTCTTTTGGGGCAAACGGTTCTGTTTTGGCTTTGAACGATCACACTATCACCGTCGGCGGCTTTGACGGCGGTATGACTGGCACAGTCAGCGGAGCTGATACGCTGACAATCAATATCGGAGCGAACAACTATTCCGCTCCTGTTACAATTAACAACGTTGCCAATTTGACGGTAATCGGAACCGGCTCGCAAACGGTTGCTGCGACAGACGTAACCGATCTGACCATTTCTTCGGGCGAGATGGGCTTTTCCGGCGCGTTAAACGTTCCGGGAAGCATCACTATCGCCAGCGGCGCAACGCTCAAAATGACGGGAACGGGTTCTTCATTGAACGCGGGCAACCAGGTCAAAATTCGAGACGGCGCTACGCTCTATTTTGAAGACGCCGTCCCGCGCAACGGAACATACGACCTGGCTATCAACGTTGAAGAAGGCGGAACGTTAAAGTTCTACGAAACCAATACTGTCGATCACAACGACTACAATTCGCTGGTTCGAGATGCAAGCAAAAACGTTACAATTACCGGCGACGGATCTTTCATCAAGACGGGAACCGGCAAGCTCTTTATGACGTATAACGGCAACAGCGCCAAACTCGCCATCGTCCTTTCAGACAAAGCCGTCATCGACGTTCAGGAGGGCGATCTGGTCAACGGCGGATGGAATGCCGCCAGCTGGAAATATGCAGACGGTTCAGCGTACAACCAGGCAACCCTCAACGTTGGTCCGAACGGAACGATTGACCTCTGGGACGGAACAATGCACGTCGGCGGCATTACCGGAAACGTCGACGGCGAAAACGCCGGATTGATCATGTCCAAAAACAATGGGCATCTGGTCGTCGGCATGAGCATGACGGACGCTGATAAATCTTTCGTTTATAACGGAAACGTTACATTGAACGGCGGTCGAAGCATTACCAAAGAAGGCAAAACAACTCAGGTCTTTGCTGGCGAGTACAACAATCTCGGCACAACAGCCGTCAACGACGGGGTACTGGAAATCTCCGGAACGGCAACTCTCGGAACAGCAACCGTCAACGGCGGCAAGCTGGAAATCTCTTCCAGTAATGCAACGCTCACAACGACCAACCTCAACGGCGGTTCGCTGGACGTTTCGGGAACAGTAAATCTGGAAACAGTCAATTTCGCCGATGGCGGCAAGCTCAACGTTATTCAAAACGGCGTTGCGACTTTCACGAAGGCAACCAATTTAAATCAGTACACAAACATTACTGTTGACAATACAGCTTCGCTTGTTGTCGATCCGGGCAACGATGGCGAACAGGCAGTTGCTCAATCGCAATCCGGCGAATTCAATATCAACGGCAAAGTTACCGTCAAAAGCGGATATTTCAGAGTGGTCAACGTTCCCAATACTGCGACGATTGAACTCGACGGCGGCACGCTGCAGAACAATGGCAACAACACCGGAACAACTGATTCTGTAGTTAATTCCAACGTTATTCTCACTTCCGATTCCAATCTCATGGCTGGATGGAGCGGAACTTTGACCGTCAACGGCGTTGTTTCCGGTCCCGGAAAATTGATTATCCGTAACGACAGCGGCGACGTTTACTTAAACAATACAAACACCCATACGGGCGGAACGCAAATTGGAGACAATTATAAGAACCCCAACGCTCGGTTGATTATGGGCGCAGACAACGCTCTGGGAACCGGTCCGATTTATTTCGGCGCCAGCAATTCCAAACTCGATATGGTTACATATTCCCAGGTCTTTAACGGCATTGACAACCAAAACGGATCCGGCGGGAATTTCACCGGAGACACGATCGTCAGTTCTTACGTGTTTGAATCGCCCACCTTTAACGCGCCGGAAGGAACGAATTTCATCTATACCGGAACCATGCCGGCGTCGACCGGAACGCTGACCAAAGTCGGAGCGGGATCTCAAGTCCTCGGCTCTGCAGACGTTGAAAATATTGCTGTTACAGAAGGTACGCTGGGATTCTCCGGCGTTCTCAACGCGACGGGAGACATTTCTTTCCCCAGCGGTACAACGTTCAAAATGTACGGGACGGCGTCTGCCCTGAATGCCGCCAACCCGATTGTTGTTCAAAACGGCGCTGCGCTCTACTTTGAAAACGCCGTCCCGCGAAACGACAATACAGATCTGGCTATCAACATTGAAGAAGGCGGAACGTTAACGTTCTACGAAACCGACGCTGGCGACCATAACAATAACAACGCGCTGGTTCGAGATGCAAGCAAAAACGTTACAATTACCGGCGACGGCGATTTCATCAAGACAGGACCCGGCAAACTCTTTATTACCGTTAATGGCAACAGCGGCAAAGTCGCCATCGTTCTTTCTGACAAAGCCGTCATCGACGTTCAGGAAGGCGACCTGGTCAACGGCGGATGGTCGCCCAACTGCTGGAAATACTCAGACAATTCCGCTTACAACCAGGCAACCCTCAACGTCGGTCCGAATGGAACGGTTGACCTTTGGGACGGAACGATGAACGTCGGCGGCATTACCGGCGATATCGACGGCGACAATCACGGCTTGATCATGTCCAAAAACAACGGGCATCTCGTTGTCGGCATGGGCATGGACGCCGAAAAAACATTCGTCTATAACGGCGACCTTACTCTCAATGAAAACCGAAGCTTTACAAAAGAAGGCGAAACGACTCAAAAATTTACGGGAACGTACTACAACCTCGGCGTAACAAACGCGAACAACGGAACGCTGGAATTCTCCGGAAACACGACGTTGGGAACCGTTAATTTCAACGGCGACGGCAAAATCGACGTTACAGACGGTACATTGACTTTTGCTAAATCGATTAACCTCACGCCGACCATTCCTCTGACCATTGACAGCGACGTTGTGGTAATCGCCGACCCCGGCAACGACGGCGAACAGGTTGTCGCTCAAGCGTATAACGACAGCGGGGCTACGCCGCTCAAGCTTAATAACCGGGTCATTGTCAGAAGCGGATACTTCAGAACGGTCAACGTTTCCAGCGATACCAAACTTGAACTTGACGGCGGAACGCTGCAAAACAACGGCAATAACACTGGCACGTCGACGTCAACTATCAATACCGATATTCTTCTGACATCCGATTCCCGCCTCATGGCTGGCTGGAACGGACGCATGGACGTCAACGGCGTCATTTCCGGCCCCGGCATGCTGATTATTCGCGACGACAGCGGCACGATTTATCTCAATAAATCCAATACCTACACCGGCGGAACGCAAGTCGGCGACAACTACAACTCCGGACAGCCCGGCCGTCTTGTCGCGGGCGCGGAAAACGTCCTGGGAACCGGACGTCTGTATTTTATCAAAGACAATTCGTTCTTCGACATGAAGGGATACGCTCAAACGATTGGCGGATTGGGCAAAGACATGAGCGCTGACGAAGTTCAGTACAAAGGCTCCGTCAACAACTCCGGCGCGGAAACGACGCTGACAATCAACGTTCCAGAAGGCGAAACGTACAACTACACCGGCGCCGTTGCGAACAATATCAGCATCGTCAAAACGGGAGCGGGAACGCAGCAGTTCAACCTTGAACAGAATGCGACGTTTGCGAAAGAGATTCTCGTCACCAATGGACGTCTGGATATGAAAGAATACTATACGGGATTGCTTACCGTCAAATCCGGCGGCGTCTTCTCGCCCGGCAACTCGATTGGAACGCTCAATCTGACAGGCGACTTTAATCTTGACGGCGGAACGCTGCTGATGGAAATCGGCGGTCCGACGGCAGCCGACAGCGATCAGCTGATTATCAATGGCAATTTGCTGTTGAACGACGGGGACATTGTTCTTCAATTCCTCGACGGCATGACGCCCAACGCGGAATTTGCCGTTGTTTTAGACGCTGACAACAGCGGAGACCTCGACGTTTTGAGCCTTATCGACTCCTATTATTTCTCTGGTTTGAGCTACGGCTTAATCGACGGTTTGTGGACGTTGTCCGGTAAAATTGACCCCAACGCTGTTCCGGAACCGTCCACCTGGGCCCTGTTGGTTCTTGGGGTTATCGGGCTTCTATTCTGGCGAAAAAGAAAATAATACGTCTACGGGGGGCGGGTATTACCCGCCTTAATTATTAATCTTTTTTTCGCAGACAATGTCTGCTCCCCTGAAAGTCACCTCCCCAGAATGAAAAGTTAAACATGTTTTACAGAGGAGAAAACAAAAACTGTTATAAGCGAAGCGGGCTGCCTCATTGAGATCATTCTGGCGTCCGGCAGGCTCTGACATATCGTCTTTGGGACACATTCCTCAAAGTGAAGTTTTGAAAATCGAGAAAGCCGTCGGCAACTCACATCCTGACATTAGAGATTACGCCTTACGTCGCTATACAGAAGGCTGTCTGAATCGTGGGTTTGGCTCTGGACTGTTAAAGTATCCTGAAATCGCAAAAATTGTATTAAGACGCTGGTTAGAAGATAATGGAAAAGCATACGAACTTTATGAATGGGTAATCATGCCAAACCACGTACATTTATTGTTTCGTCCATATCCCGGCTATTCCTTATGTGATATTATCCAGTCGTGGAAAATGCAGTCTGGCAAGTTAATTCGTCAGACGGACATTTATCGTCAGATTATACAGGATTACCCAGACGATTTGAAGGATTCCATTTGGAACTCGGATTATTTTGATCGCGAAATTCGTTCGAACGCTCATTTTCACAATATGAAAAAGTATATCTATAATAATCCGATTGGTTTAATATGGAATGGTCATCATATTGAACGCCCAGAAGACTGGCCATTTTCCTCCGCGTCTACAGGTTGGCAATCGTATTTTTGAAAAACTATCAAGGGAACATTCTGGGTAGCGGACATTGTCCGCGAAATCTAAAGTTATTTGTTTTTAGGCGGGTAATACCCGCCCCCCATAAAATTCCCCGCTCCCCAGAAACGCATTCCGCATTCCGAATTCCTCTCCCCCCCTCTTGACGAAAAATCCGATTTTGATAGAATACCATCAATAATTACACGCCATTGGGAGGATAAGCGAATGGCTAGCAACCTCATTGGAAATGAGGCGCCCCTTTCTGGGGTTGCGAGTTCGAATCTCGTGTCCTCCGCTTTCGCAATCGTTTGGGATTTATCCAATTCCAAACGATTTTTTTATGATTTTTCTCTCTCACTCCTTGACTTTTTCTCCTTTTCTTGTTACCATATTAATAAGGAAATTTATAGAAACGCGGTAGCGTCTCCATATTATATTAACGTCTGTTTTGAAAAACCATGACACGTCAGTTACTTAATAACATTTCTGTATACGCGCTGATTTTTGCTTTGTCGTTTTTGACCGTTTTGGGGTTCAGTTCTTCATTAAAAGCGGACGCCCCGCAAGAATTGCCGAAACTGACGCCCAAGTCCCCGGAAGTCGTCGCCGCGCTGGATAAAATGTGCGCTTATCTGGCAGCCCATTACAAAGACGAAGAACGCGCCGGCGGCAAGGCGCTGGCGGCTCTGGCTTACTATAAGTACACAGGCGAAAAACATCATCAAATTTACGTCGATACAATCAACGCCATTAAAGAGAAGTTAACTAAAGAACCCGGGAAAGTTGATTTGGATATTTACGAGACCGGTCTTTCTCTGATTTTTTTGGTCGAATACGACCCAGAAGGCAACAAGGCTCTGATTGACGCTATTTACAAAAGTCTTTTGGATCGCCAAAAGCCGCACGGCGGTTGGGGATATCCCTACAATACAACCGGGGACACGTCTCAAACGCAGTACGGCGTTCTTTCCACCTGGACGCTGCTCAAAGCCCGTCAGCCGGTCAATATGCAATCTGGCGAAAGCGCCATCGACTGGCTTCTCAAAACGCAAGACCCGGAAGGCTGCTTTGGCTATCAGGGAGCTGTTGCAGAGAAAATCGGTCAACCTGTAAAGCAGTCGCAAACGGGTTTATGCATGACCGCTGCGGCGCTGGGAAGTCTGTATATTCTTTCTGACGTACTCAATATCGGTCGAGTCGCCCAGGTTGACAACGCACTGCAGGATGCGTTAAAGCCCGTCGATCAAAATAAAGACGTTCAACGGAACTATCGTTCTACGACGTCGCCCAAAGCTGTGGCAGAGGTTAAAAAACTGGGAAACGAATGGTTCGACAAAAATTTTGAAGTTGAATACTCATCCTGGCCGTACTACTATTATTATGCGGTTGAACGATACGAGAGTTTTCGAGAGGCCCTGGACGGAACTACAATTGACCCGTCCCCGTACTGGTACAACGCTATTGCCAACAGAATTCTCAAAAATATGAGCAGAGACGGCGCCGTCAGCGACAGCTGCAAAACGGTTTGCGCCACGTCATTCGCCGCGCTGTTTTTAATGCGTTCCACCAAACGGGCGATTGAAAAAGACCGTTATCTCGGCGGCGGCGAGCTTATCGGAGGCAAGGGATTTCCAACCGACATGACCCGCACCGCGGTTCGAAACGGAAAAGTCGTTTCCAAGCGCGCCCCGACAACGGCGGAAGAAATGCTCGAAGCTCTTAAAGACCCCGATAACGAAGCCCTGGAAGCCGCTGTCGATTCTCTTGACGAAATGCCGCCCGAGCTGGCAAAGGCGATTATGTCCGAAACTGCAAAGCAGATTCAAAAGCTCGTTTCCGACCCAAAACCGGAACGACGAACGGCGGCGGTCAAGGCGTTAGGCAAAAGCGGAGAACTGGACAACGTCCCGGTTTTGCTCTACGCTCTGACCGACCCGGACGAAACCGTCGTTCTCGCGGCGCGAGATTCCCTGTGCACCATCGCCCGCAAGCTCAACGGCGGTTACGGCCCCATGGAAGGATTCGACGAAGTCCAGCGCGACAGGGCTATTGCCAAATGGAAAGCGTGGTTTAAGTCCATTCGCCCAGCCGCTGAATTGGAATAAAATTTGCAAAAAATTCCGAAAATTTTTTAAAAATACGTCTCCGGGTCTTGCAATCGACTAAAACATTTTGTAGAATAAAGTTAATCTTACGCAAAGGGCGTGAATTAACAGCGTTGTTTTTAGTAAAATTTCGGCGCTGATTCACGCCTTGTCAGACGGTAATTTATAAACAGAATATGTTTATGTACATCGTTTGAAAAACGTAGGTTATTTAAAAGCTTCACAGGAAGTTTCGATAGCGGCGGACATTCAGCCGTCGATTTTCCAACTATCCTGATGTTCATCCCCATCAACTTCTTTACAAAGGAGATTTTTCCATGTTGAAGACTTCACGTCGTAACTTTTTGAAGTCCACCGCCGTTGCCGGCGCGGGCGTAATTTTGATGCACAATCTCGCCTCTGGCGAATCCCCGAACGAAAAGATTAACTTTGCTGCTATCGGCGTTTCCGGTAAAGGCGGTTCCGACACAGCAGACGCAGCCAACTCCGGCAATCTGGTCGCAATTTGCGATACTGACGCCAACAAACGCCGCGGCGCTCTGAAACGCTATGAAGGCGTTGCTGAATTCTCTGACTTCCGCGAAATGTTTGACAAGATGGGCGATAAAATTGACGCCTTCACCTGCTCAATTCCAGACCACATGCACGCTCCCGCCTGCTTGATGGGTATGCGTCTTGGCAAACACTGCTTCTGCCAGAAACCGATGACCCGAACCATTTACGAAGCTCGTATGATGGCGAAAGTCGCGAAAGAAAACAAGTGCTGCACCCAGATGGGCAACCAGGGCACCGCCAACCAATACCTCCGTATTTGCGAAGCCCTTTGCAAGATCGGATTCCTCGGCGACCTGCTCGAAGCTCACGTTTGGACCAACCGTCCGATTTGGCCGCAGGGCGGCGGACGTCCTGATCCCAAACCGATTCCGGACTTCCTGGATTGGGAACACTGGCTGGGCGTTGCTCCGGAACGCCCCTACGCTGACGGCTATCACCCGTTCTCATGGCGCGGATACTGGGATTTCGGCACCGGCGCTCTGGGCGACATGGCTTGCCATACGTTCAACATGCCGTACGCCGCCTGTAAGCTGGCAGACCCGTCCTCCGTTGTCGCCACCACCTCTGGTCACAATTACGAAACCATGCCGCAGTGGAGCATTATCGAATTCCAGTTCCCGGAAACGTCTGAACGCAAAGCGGTCAAGGCGTTCTGGTATGACGGCGGAAAGAAGATGCCGGCTGAAAAACTCGAAGGCTTTGCTCAGCTGCCCAACACCGGTTCCTGCATTTTCGGAAGCAAGATCATCATGCTCGCCGGCGGCGACTACTGCGATCAGCTCTCGCTGTTTGACGCCAAGACCAAAGAAAAGGTCGAAATTCCGGCTGACCTCGATTGGGAACGCTCTCCGGGGCACTTCCAGGAATGGGTCAATCACATCAAGGGCGGTTTCGATTCCAAACCGGGTCACTCCAACTTCATTACTTACGCCAGCAAGCTGACCGAAACGATTCTGTTGGGCAACCTCGCCGTCTACGGCGCGCCGGAAAAAGAAGTCAAGGGCGAACTGGTCGAATGGGACGCCGCCAACCTCAAGATCACCAACAATCCGAAGGGCAAAGACAAGATGGAACTGCTGGTCAAACCGCAGTACCGCGGCAACTATCGCCTGGACTAAGTTGGTATGGTAAATTAAAATTTTGTGAGGCGCTTGCGTAATTACTAATTACGCATTACGCATTACGAATTAAATAACCCGTTCAGCCGTCGGTTTTTCCGGCGGCTGTTTTGTATAGAATGAATTCGATTTTATTGTTTGCTCAAGCCGTTTCCGACGCTTCTCCGTCTGTTACATTACAGTTCTTGTCGATATTGGGGCTGTTTTATCTGACGGTTATTACGCCGGGACCAGACTTTCTGGCAGTCGTTCAGGCCAGCTTAAACCGCGGTCTGAAAACTGGCTTGGCAACAGCGCTGGGAATCGGCTGCGGCTTGCTGTTTCATTGCACGTACAGCGTTCTGGGTGTAGCATGGCTGATTAAACAATACCCCTCGATTTTTTCCGTTGTTCGGGTTTTGGGCGGACTGTATATCGGCTATCTCGGAATACAATCTTTGAGAAGCAAATCTATCGCCAACCTGGATGAGAATTCAGATCAAGCGAACGCGCAGTCCATTCTTAGCCGAGGCGGTTTTGTAACAGGGTTGCTTGTCAACCTCCTCAACGTCAAGGCGATGATCTGGTTTATATTCTTCTTTTCCAGCGTCATTCCGCAATCGTTTGGGTTGTCGCTCCGCGCTCTTTTCGCGCTTTGCTCTCTGATAGGCGCAATTGTCATATTTTCCCTTTTGGCGCTGTTTATTTCTCAACGCGTTGTCAGAACGACGCTGCAAAAGATGGGCAGAGCGGTCAATATCATTATCGGATTGGCGTTTCTGTTTATAGCCGCAGACATTCTCTACGGGCTGTTTCAATAATTGGACAGAAATATTGTTTATCGAGGCGCTGTCGTTCTGGAAGGGATATCTTTGTCACCCCAAAATCATTTGCTCAAACTCTTCCACTTTTTTTGCCCACGACAGTTCTTCCACTCTCTTTCGGGCGCGGCGCTGAGTTGAAGTCATTCCTTTTTCAAGACGTTTTTTAAGAAGTTTAACAAACTCTTCAGGATTGTTGGCAACGTCCAAACAATCGCTCCATTCCGCAGTAGACGGAAGATTTCGAGCTATGACGGGTTTGTCAACCGCCAAATACTCAAGCATTTTCAGCGGCTGAATCTGTCGCGTTACATCGTTGTCCAAATAGGGCATAATCAAAGCGCTCGATTCCATAGCCAAAGCCGGAAGCAGGCTATATTCTACCACGCCGTGAAAATGAACGTTTTTCGGCGCAAAGAGCTCTTTTGAAGGATTTGCCGTCGGTCCGACAAAAATAAACGAATCTTTGGGAAAAGCATTCGCACACGCTGTTACAATCTCGGCGTCAAGACGCTGATCGATCAATCCCCAATACAGAATTTTTCGACCGGGGTACTGCTTGAGCGCCTTCGTCGAACGGGGACGGCTGAAAAACTGCTCGTCAAAACCATGCTGAAGAAGAACAGAATTGCGTCCGGTTTGCTGGAAAATTCTGTCTTGCAGGGCGCGGGAAACGCAGATTATATCATGACATTTATCAATAAGCTCCGATTCCATCTGACGCAAGGGTTTGGCGTCCATTTCCGGCCAGCAGGACCAGTCGTCAACGCAATAATACACCCATCGGTCAACCGGCAATTCGCCAATAAGGTCGCTGATATATGGAACCGTTGAAATCCCAATAACCGGGCCGTCGTGTTTTTGCAGTTCTGGAACAATCTGCTTTACCAAAAGGGATTTGTTGATTCGCCGCCGGGTTTTTCCTCCAAATGACGGCAGCATTTTGGGATTAAGAATTATCGGGTTGATACGTCCGGAATCGGACGCGGCATTTCCAGAGTCCTTCGTCGTTTTCATCCAGCTGACGGCTTTTTCAAACGTTCTGCGAATCGTAACCCAATTCAGCTTTATCGCGCGAGTTCCAATTGTGTTGACCCAAACAACGTCGTAACGATCCAGCAGACGTTTAATCAGATGCTGGCAGCTGGACGGATGCCGTCCCCAGTCGTCAGAAAAAACCAGCAGGAGCGTTTTGGAATTGCTCATTTTATTTGTTACATGAATTCATTTGGTCAACGAATCGTAAATCCGACAATAGGCGTCGTGCATTTGCCGTTGAGTAAACATCTCCAGCAGGCGGGCGCGACCTGCCTCGCCCAGCCGGGCAGCCAGTTCCGGCTCGGTTGCCAGCAGGTGCAGCGCTTTCGCCAGCGACGTCGGATTGCCAACCGGAGCGACGAACCCCGTCTGACCGTTGACAACAACCTCTTTACAGCCGCCGGCGTCTGTTGTTACAATGGGAAGCCGCGCCGCCATTGCCTCTAAAAACGTTACAGGGATTCCCTCTGAAAGCGACGTGAGCAGAAACGCATCCGCCCCCTTGAGCAGTCGGCTGACGTCGGATCTGGCGCCGGTCATAATAACGCCATCCTGAAGGTTATGATGGTTAATTTGCTGTTCGATGTAATCTCGTTCCGGACCGTCGCCAACAATAAGCAGACGAACGTTGGGAACCGCCTGTTTTAACGCGCCGTAGGTTCTCAAAGCGGTTTGATGATCTTTAATCGGGTCAAGCCGGGCAACCTGAATTATCGTAAAGGCGTCGTCTGGAATATTAAATTCGCGTCGAACGGATTCGCGAGTGTCGTTCTCGTTTTCGGAACGCAGATTGTCGTAAACGTCCGGGTCGATTCCATTATAAATCACCTGAATCCGTTTGCCGGGATACCCCTCTTTTTTTCGAAGAGCTTCTTTGACTCGCTGCCCGACGGCAGTAAGAACGTCGTCGCGTCGATACAAAAGGCGATTCGCCGTCCGTCGTTTCCAGCTGACAACGTCGGGATAAAACCGTCCATGTTCCGTCAACAGAATTTTGGGATTTTTCTTTCGCCATCTGGCCAAAGACGAATAAAAGTACGGCGTGCATTGATGAGCGTGAACGACGTCAATTTTGTACTGTTCAAACAGATTCGCCAACCGTTTGACGCAGTCTCTGTCCAAACCGGGCTGACGGTTGAGACATTCAACTTTGTATCCCTGATCGATAAGCTCCTGCGCCATCGACCCGGCAAGAACAACGTTTTCAGCATCCAGACAAAAGAACACAAATTCATACTTGCTGGCAAGGTCAGGGTCGGTCGCCAGACGATACGCCAGCGTTTCCGCCCCGCCCCAGTTGAGCGTATGTACAAATTGACAAATTCTTTTCATCCCAGATACCATAACGTCTCCAAAGTCCAAAAGCCAACGAACGTTCCCACAATCAAAACGCCGGCAATCAACGAAGGAACCTGTCGGCGAGTAAAATCAAAACCGTTCTCAATTATGTATGCAACA
The DNA here is from genome assembly GCA_017557195.1 of Thermoguttaceae bacterium. GTDB lineage: Bacteria > Planctomycetota > Planctomycetia > Pirellulales > Thermoguttaceae > RUG11551. Next base: position 77,186 of record JAFZAL010000017.1, read on the forward strand.
TACGCCGCGCTGTACAAACACAACAACGGCGTCAGCGGCAGATGATAACGCGAATGAGCGAATACGAGCGAATGAACGCCCCAAAACAACCCGACTACGCACAAAAACAGGAGATGAACGCGCCATTGTTTTGGCGGGGCGAAAAACGCGCCGAATACCGCCGTTACGAAAACCAGGGCATAGTACAGCATGATAACGCCCGCAACAAGAAGTGACGCTTGCCGGCCATCGTCTGAATTCATTCCCTGAACGTCGCCATGAGCAAACAGCGCCGCGGTGGAACGCTCAAGCTGCCAAAAGCACAGCGCTTTCATTCCAAAGCGCTGCAGGGTCAAACCGGGGTGTGACGCCATAAATTCTTTGGCGTACTTGCCCGCCATTTTGTCTTTTTGTCCCTGAGTCATCGGGTCGACGTTTTCGTACTTGGTACGCAGAACGCTATACCAGTTTTTCTCCCCTTCCTGATGAATGGCGTCCCAGGAACGGTACAAAGGCGTGTATTCGTAGTTGCCCATCATGAGATTGCGCCCCGACATGCAGTCGATAGCAGTCGGCGTCTGCTGCAGCTTAGTATTCCGAACCACCCATGGCGCGATCACAGCAACGCTGACAATCAACGCAACCGCGGCTGACGTAAGACGAATCGTCCATCTCGATTTTTGAAAAAGGAGAATATACAAAAACACGCATGGAATCGCAAGCCACAGTATACTTCTCGTCAACGCGCCCAGCCCCAAAAACAGACCGCAAAACGCCGCGTTGAGAAAAGCCGATTTGAAACTCAAGGGTGCGTTTTCTTCTGTTCCCTCGTTTTCGTCTGGAAAAAGATTGACGGCAAAATAAAGCGTCAGAACAAGGAAGAACGTAAATTCCGTTTCGGTCAGAATCATAAAATTCTGCATGACCATCGACGGATAAAAGCAAAACAGCCCTGCTCCGATTAACGCGGTCAATTCATTTTTAAATGCCTTTAGACCAATTCTATAAACCAGCCAAACCGTCAAAAGAGAAATCAAAACCTGAAAAATCCGAACCGACAATTGAACGACTGCCGCGTTGTCCGTCCCCAATACTTTATAAAATCCTGCGACTGTCCAAACGTACATCGGCGGACGAATGGACGATAAAAGGACATCCGCTCCCACTTTCATTCCAAAATTGCCGCTCTGAGCGAAATACTGCGCCATGACGTTGTAATGCTGTTCGTCAACAATTTTCAACGGCGCGTTCCAGGTCAGGAACAAAAACGGAATTCGAATCGCCAAACCCGTCATCAGAATTATCAGCAGGATATATTTGGATTTCATTTCGTCCGCCTCCGAAATGGGAATTCAAATGGACGCTTAAGCCGAGTAAACCAAGGTTCTTCTTCCGGATGTATCGGATCGACCAGAATCGAAACGATTCCAGCCAGGTTTGCCGCCATGATGTCAGCGTAAATCTGGTCGCCGACCATTGCTGTTTGACGCTTGTCCCAATTTTGCTCTTTCACAGCTCGAAGCAGCCCAAATGGAAACGGCTTGAGAGCCAAGGCGCAAAATGGCAACTGATGTTTTTCCGCAAACGCGCCGATTCTGCCCGGCTTGCCGTTAGAAACCAGACAAAGCCCAACGCTCGACTGACGCATCTGTTCCAGCCACTGGGCGCTGAACGGTTCCAGTTCCGTTTGCGAATAGCGTTTGAGCGTACAGTCGACGTCCAGCAGCAGGTTTTTAATCCCGTTGTCGGACAAGAAATCCGGCGTCAGGCTGGAAACGCTTTCGACAAGGATTCGGGCGGAAAAAGGATACATTGTTCAGATTTGAGTTATACGGTTGTTATTTTTATTGTTGATTCTTTCCCAGGTACTCTGCCAACGCGTCTTGCCAGGACGGCATTGCAGGCGCGCCAGTAGCGTGGTATTTGGACGTATCCAAAACGCTGTACAGCGGGCGCGGCGATGGCGCGTTCCATTCCTCGGTTGTGATAGCGTCCGCATGAACGGTCAGCCCTTCCAGCCGGAAAATCTCCATGGCAAAATCGTACCAGGTTGTCGCGCCGGAATTGACGACGTGATACAGCCCCCACTTTTCGCTTTCCAGCAGAAACAGAGCCGCCGTTACCAGATGAGGAATATACGTTGGCGTACAATGCTGATCGGCGACGATTTTCAGCGGTCGACCGGATGCGCCCAGGCGCTTCATCGTTTCGACGAAGTTGCCCGGCGTGTTTTCTCCCAATCTGCCGTACAGTCCGCACGTCCGGAGAATCAAGCGCTTTGGACATTCCGCCGCCATCTGCTCGCCTTCATATTTGGTTTTCGCATAGACGCCTTCCGGGAAAACGGGATCTGTCTCTTTGAGCGGTTCTCGCTTTTGAGTTCCACAAAAGACGTAATCGGTCGAAAAATGAACCAGCGGAATATCGTAATGACGGCACAGCCGCGCCAAATTCCCCGGACCAAAGGCGTTGATCTTTCGGCAAATCGCCGGCTGTTCTTCGGCCGCGTCAACTCTAGTATACGCAGCCGCATTAATAACGCCGCGGGGCTTAAGGGCTTCAAACAAGTCGGAAAGCTCAAGGGCGTTGGTGATATCGCCGTCTGGCAAATCAAAACCTCTGGCGGAACCACCCAGACGTCGCATAAATTCGGCGCCAAGTTGTCCTTTACAGCCAAAAACCAGGTATTGGGATTCCATATTCGTTTACTTTATTTTCAACAGTTCAATTATTTTGATAATATCTTTATAAACCGTCCCTATATTATTGTAACCATTTTTCCTGATTTTGACAAGAAGATTTCAGGGATTTCTTATTCCCTTTGAGCAAAAAAACGTTCAATCATACGGTTATTTCTTTTTTTAAGGTCTTCAACAGAAAATGACGCATTTTGTCCAACGCATTCCATACGGACGTCATTTGTCATTTGACGCTTAATGAAAACACATGAAAACTTATCAATGGTGTATACTTTCGCTATGAGAACCCAAAAATGGATTATATGGCTCGCCAATTTTCAAAAAATATTTCAAATTAAACGCATGATGTATATAAACCGTATTCGTCAAGTTTTTTGAAACCTACATGATCGGACTACTGCATGGAAAATTTTTTCGTATGTCGTAAAGACGTTCAGGGCGTTGACATGGAATTGGTTCATTCCCTTGAAGAAGTCAACGCTCTGACGGCAAATTTGCAGACATCGCCGCGCTGCGTCGTCCAGCAGCGGCTTGACGAAACATGGGACAGTTTTATTTTTCGAGCGAAGAAATCCTGCCAGACAATAATATCTCCAGACGTCGTTGAATCCTACCTCGACAGGCGTCTTTTTTGTTCGTTAGAATTCAATCTTGAAGGGCCGTTTCATTTCAAGGCAATTCCAAATCCCAAAGGCGAAATCTGCCTTTCATGGAATAACGATTGCGAAAAAACAGAATGTTGTCTGGTAAACGTTTTCATAGTTCAGACGCTGATTTTTCCTCAAATGGAACTGTTCATTCCAATTGGCAAAGAGCGCTGGCGGCTGTTCCATGGGACGTGGCAAACGCGTCTGAATTCTCACAATCGCATATATTGGAACTGCGAATCAGGATATTTGTCAATCGCAACTCCGCCAAAATTTATTACGGCCGTCGAGCGCCCCGGGGAGCAATCCCAGAATCAAAATAACCCTCAACCGATCTGCGATGCATCGGATAAACCTTTTGAGTTCGTCCAATCCCGCCGTCTTGTTCATTCGGATCAATAACCTTGCCCTGCAATTCGTCTGTTGAATTCTGTTTTTCTTTAGAAGCGTCTCCAAGAGTTACACCCCTAAGCTGACTTTCCTCAACAGCCTGACGCGTTACATGAGTCGGCAGCTGCTCCGGCTTGAACTTTTCAAAATCCGGATTGTCGTCTGGCGGGTTATCGTCAAACTGAAGCGGCGTTGGCGGAGCGTTACCATGGTTTTGACCGCCGCGGCCGCCCCGACCTTGCTGAAGCCAAAGCTGAATTCCCTGCTCACAGTCGCCGTCTGGACAGTTCTCATCCAGAAACAGCAACAAAGAATCCGGATCTATATCTTCGTCAGACGGGTCAAATTGTAACTGTTCCAAATCTCCAAACTCGCCTTCTTTGAGTTTATCGAGCAATTCCTGCAAATCGCCCTGATACTCTTTAAGCTGATTTTTCAACTGTTCAAGCTGCTCAGGCGTCAGCTGAGACAAATCAGGAATCTTCACATTTTCGGGAAGCTGAAGCGCGTTTGGTTCAGACGACGGGTCGAAATCGCCTTCCATTGAATTCCCTTCAGACGAATCCTGTTGAGAGTCGCTTTCGGCATCGCTATTCTGACCGTCAGCGTTCGACGAATCCTGTTCTGACGATTCTTTGCCGTTTATTTTATCAAGCGTTTTTTGAAGCTCTTTTGCCGCGGCAGCCCTTTGAGCGTCGTTTAATTTATCCCACTCTTTTTTCATGGCTTCCGACAAATCCTGAGCGTCTTGAGCGGTTTGAGCGTTTTCTTCCGCCTGACGCGCTGCATCCTGAGCGGTCTGGTCAAGCTGGTTCTCCAACGCGTCAAGCGCCTCAAACGTATGGAGCGGGTCGTTTCCATCAGCGTTATCTGATAGCTTATTGAGAGTTTGGAGCATTTGTTCCGCCTCTTGCTGCGACAGAATCTTTTCCTTTTGCAGCAATTCAATTTTACGTTCAATTCGCTCGACGTCTTTTTCAAGATAAGCTGTAGTTACTGCGCCAAAAGAATCCGCCGCCGGAATGGGCGCCAGCAAAGCGCTGGTCAAAAAAAAGATCGACAACAAACAGATAGTCAGCGGTTTTAAAACCCGAAATGGAATCAGGACGTTCAAATTACTGTGGATTGCATTGGCGGTTTCCTGTTTCTCCCAATTTTTTGCTTCTGGAAAATACTCTTCTGCCAACATGATGCCGCCGCAGGAAAACTGGTTATCCAGCCACGCTCGAACAGACGTCTGAGAGGGAACAAAGCGTCCCGCCAGCAAATACGACGCCAAGGGAGCCAGAAGCCCCAAACCCGCCGCAGTTCCCCAAACAGCATACGGATGAGAACTGAGAACGGATGGATAATACAGACGCAAAGCCACTATCGCCGCTCCAACGATAAACAATTCGCCTGATAAAACGTACAGACACAATCGATTTGCTATCGCTAACCGAAATCGTCTTTGCGCTTTACGAACGACTTGATCGTATTCCATTGATTCAGCTCCCTGTAAATTAAATATTTGCGATACGAGTTAAATATTTTATCTCGCAACTCGCAACTCGCTACTCGCAACTATTCTATGACGGTAATTCCCTGAACCGAAGCCGGTCCTTGAGGATTGCGATATTGCCAGACAACCTTTTTGTCTCGCGTAATTTCAAACGCCATGGCTCCATGGAAAGAACCGCGATTGGCGGCATAGTTCCCGATAACGAGATTGCCGTTTTTCCGTTCGACAATCGGACACATCATTGCAATTTCGATTTCCGGCGCGTCCGACTTTTCAAAACGCCAGATTTCTTTTCCAGTTCGATCAAAAATAATCACGTTGTCCAAAAACGCGCCAGCAACGTTTCCGTCTTTCAAAACGCAGACGCCAAACGCCGCCGTTCCTTTATCGCCGCGATACGTTTGAACCAACTTGCCGTCGCGAGTATACTCTGCAATAACGTTCAAATTCTTCTGAGCAACCAGAAGCGTTCCCTCAGGCGTGAGACGAATGTTTCTCATGTTGTGATGCGAGCCGATCTTTTCAGCGTACTGACAATCAAACGACGAAACGACTTTTCCCTGCGGGTCAATCTCGATAATCTTATTGAGCGTGTTCCAGCCAACAAGCGTATTCCCGTTATCCAGCCGAATCGCGGAAAAAACAGAATCGTTGCGGCGGTCGTCCGGGCAGTAATGCATGACTTCTTTATTGTCCGGCGTCAGTTCGACAACGGAATCGCCGTCAGAAAACAGAATATTCCCGTTAGGCAAAATCATTCCGTCTCCGGTGTTGCCAACGTCTTGCGTATAAGCTTTTGTCTCGACGCCATCTTTGTCGATGGTCAAAATTCGACCTGTGCAAGCCAGCATGATGGAAGCGTCCAGCTTGCCGTCAATGTACTGACTCTGCTTTTCCAGACCGTCCGCCCGACAAACGCTCGACGCGCAAAATACACAAAGCAATACCGCGACAACGCTAAATCGTCTTGACATTTTCATACCTTTCTTTTTATACCCTTTCAAGTTTTTATTGGATATTAAATCCTGTTTATCTGTTCAACCATTCTCAATGATTCCGATTACTCGTTCTCTTTCCCTTTTTTAAACAAACGTCCAAAGAACTTGGTAACCTTTTCTTTTCCTTTCTTCACAGCTTCTTTTGCCTGCTCGCCAACCGGACCGGAAAGCATGTCAGAAAATCCTTCTTTCATATCTTTAATTCCTTCAGACATGCCTTTTTGGAACTGATAGCCAAATTTGGACTCCTGTTCTCGTTTGCGCTGTTCTTCCTGCTCGATCTCCGCTACCTTGCGTCGTTCCAGTTCCGCCATGTAAGCAGACATCTTAGGTTCAGATCCAGGCTGAGGCTGAGCGACTTTGTATTCTTCCTCGCCAGGCTTTGGCGGTTCTATGCGCTGTTCCTGACTCGGCTGGATTCTTTTCGGCGCTGCTGGTCTGGACGCAGGCCTGGAAGCCGTTGGTTTAGAACCTGCAGGCTTGGATGTTGGTCTGGGCGCGGTCGGTTTAGCTGCTGGACGACTGGCGCCGGATGACGGCATACGGAAAGCTGCGCTATCCGACTTTGGCTTTGAATTCGGAAGCTTTGAATTGGGAATTCCGAAATCAGAGTCTATTCCCAATTCGTCTGTCGGCAGCGGCGGAATTTCTGTTGTTTGATGAAATCCGGTTTTAGCGGTAGACGGTTCCGGTTCCGGCTCTGGCTGCGGAACGGGAGGAATCGGTCGAGGAGGAACCGGCGGTGTTGGAGCCGCGTCCGGAAAATCCAAAAACACGCTGGATACAGAAACCGTCTTCCCCAACGGCGCGGGTTGAGCTGGCGGTTCCGGCTTGTATTCTTGCGTAAAGCTGAAACGATTATCCTCCTGTCGAATTGTCGGCGTCGACGTTTCAACGTTAAATTCTCGGTCGAGATAAACGTCTGAACCAACGCAGCAAAGCACGACTGTTGAATCGTCAATTCGAATTTGCTGTTCCTGACGAATACGCTCAACCAGTTCGTCATACTGCTCTGGAGTTTGATTCCAGAACGAACGCCAATCCGGTACAGAGCCGTTTTCGCACTGTGACAGAATCCATTGCGACATCGCGTCCGTTGCCAGAATTATCCAGTCGCCTTCCGGGACGACAAAATCAATCGGAACAAAGCTGGCAGTCAAATCGACGCCCAGATTGACGCTGCCCATCAAAGCCGGCGTGGAATCAAAATCTGCCGAACGAACGACTGGAATGGATCGAACAAGGCGGCCGTTATGAAAATGCATCAAACACGCATCGCCAAGAGCGTATCCATATACTCTGAAAAAGTCCGTATCCAGAGGCGTATCGTCGTCCAAATCGTCTGGAGTTTCCATTGACTGTTCAATCGTCGCCCAAACCAGCGTCGCAAAAGCACCCGACGCCATTTTCGGTTTTTGATACCATGACAGATTGTTCAAATCAATGCCGTTGAGCCATTTTTCCCGAACGCGTTCAAGCCATTTCGGAAAATTAAAATGATCCATCGGATCAGGAACGTTCTCGATAACGCTCTGACAAAGAATATTTGACCACGAACTGGAAAACAATGAACTGGACGCGCCGTCGGAAACGACAACGACGTTTTGCAGGTCGTCCGCACGCCAGGCGTCTTCATTTGTCCCGTTTTGCGGGTCTTTCGGATGGGAAAATCCTTTGAAAACAAACATGATTGATTATAAATGCCTGCTGTTACAAGCTGCATATTGGGAATTACGCGATTGCGTTCATTCCCCCTGTCCTGTATTTACGATTGATTTCCAAATTAGCTCAACGCAAGCCCGGCGCCGCCTGAGTTCCCATGTTAAGGAACTGAATCAGACAGACCATGTCGGCGTTAAACGCCATCCCGCGAGCGCCGCGTTGAAGCGGAAGCCCTTCTGCAATCGCGTGATTGAAAAACGGTTCCGGCAAAATGCTCGACATCTCATAAAGATATTGAGCCAGCATGTCCGGCAAACCGTACGGATTGGCAGGAAACATGAATCCCGGCGCAGGCGTCGAAGAAAGGTGACAGTTAAACAAAAGGACGTTGCCGTCCATCGTTGACAAACGCGTCAGAGCCTGAGCGTACGGGCGCGGGTCGCCGTCCTGGGATTCGCCGTCTGTAATGTGAACGACAATGGGCGGAAAGCTGTAACGGTGCTGATTAATCCACTCGGTAAGCGTTTGGTGAGCCGTGTAAAGCATGTTGCACATCGGCGTCCCGCCTTCACAGCACGGGTCAACCCAAACCGGGCATTCGTTGGGAATTTCAAACGTCTGACCTGTCGTCGGGTCTTGAATGTACTGAATTCTCTGCTCAATTCGAGCGGGGTTCATGCCGATATCCCGAATGGAAACGATCGGGCTTGACGCAAGCGGTCCCTGAAGCGCCGAGCCAATAATCGGCTGACCGTACGAATTGGTGCGATAGCCAAAAACGCCGATATCCATCCAGTCTTTGATTCCCTGATCTCCAGAGGCGCGAATTGTCATATTTTGCAGCCACGAGTTGATCGCGTTGCAAAGTTCGTCACACTTGCGATGTTGGCTGCCGCCAAGCGGTTCGCACATTGAATATGACTGATCCAGCAGAAACAAAAAGCACGCTTTGTTCTGCCGACTGATTTCCATTTTATAAGGCATGATTGTTAGTAATTGGTAATTGGTTGTTGTAAGTAACGATTCTATTTCAATACTTCTTCCAGTTGAGGACGAATTTCTGGAGCAGAAATCTGCTCAGCAGCTTTAATCGCCCCGGCAAACGAAACCCCAGACACGTTTTCCGTCTTTCGATGCATTTCCAGTTCATTGCATTTTGCAATAAATCGAGACCAGGCGTCTGGATCGCTGACGTTGTCCAGCAAGAGCTTCCGTTCCTTGTTGTACGTGTTTACCAGTCTCTTTGCCATCGTCGAGCGCGGCGAGATAATAAAATCCTCCGCTTTATACATCAGTTCATTCCCCTCGGAATCCGTCATCTGATTGGCGTCTTTAAAATATTTGTATCCGATAATTTGACGATTGTCGTCTCGAACCGTTATAAATCCGCCAGTCAGTTCCGTTCCGTCTTTGAGCTTGGCGTAAAACGTCATCGGAGGTTCGTTAAGAGTTTTCTCGGCAATTCCGGATTTAATCAAACGAATCACTTCGCTCTTTAACGCTGACCGAACAGCCGGATCGTTGTTGGTTTCCAGAATTTTTGCCGCCGCCTGAACTCTGCCGGCAAACGATTTCGGCGCGTCGTAGTACGCCTGAATCTGCGATTTAACAGACGAACTGATTGCGGGGGAATCGTCGGCATCGTCTGAATTGCCGCCCATTTCTTCGTACTGTTCCTGCCATTGACGATATTTACGCTTTTGAGCGTCGCTCAGTTCGTCTGAATTTTTGACGCGTTCCAGCAGCGACCCCAGCTTTTGCTTTTGACTTGCCGCCGAATCCGATTGGAGAATTCTTTCGATCTCGTCTTCCGACGTGTAAAACGCGCAGCGATTGAGCATCATGGAAACGTTCGCTTTGACCGCTACCGAGGTGTAATCTTCGTAATCGTCTGTAAGCTGTTTGCAGAATCGGGCGCAGACAAGCCATTTTTTCTGATCAAAGGCGTTACGGGCCTCGGTTAAAATCTGAGTCGCTTCGTTCTCTTTTTGCAGACGTTCAATTTTAACTTCGATATCTCTCTGCAATGCGGAAATCTGACGATAAACGCTGTCCTGCGTTTCCGTTCCGCTTTTAAGCGTTGCCAAAAAGCTGCGAACGTCGCTTTGAAGTTTGAACAGTTCGTTTATGTCCTGGCTTTCCAGATGACGCTGCGATTCCAAAAAACGCTGCGTATTGAAAAACACGTCTCCCCACTGCCGGGAATAATCCGGCATCTCGCCCCAGGCGGTGTTTTCCGCCGACATGCCGCGCATGATTGGGGGAACCGGGCTGTTAAGCAGACTGTCTTTTGCCAAAATATCCGACGCGTTATCAAGAGACCGTAATTCTCTTGACGTTCTTTCGACAACCTCGACTGTTTTCTCAAAGTGGTCGGCTTTAACGTCAGGCTTCCACGGACGAACGAGCGTCATGTCCAACAGCGCAAGTATCGTCAATAACGCCAGCGGGATCGCTCCCAAAACGATAAAAAACAAACTCTTCATAATTAAAATTCCGTATGTAAATTGTAATTAAAACTCAAATTTATAACGCCGCGAAACCGTTTACTGAGTTAACATCATTTCCATATCGCCAGCAGTCAATTCATAATAAATTGTATACTGTTTTTTCGATTCAACGTTTTTAATGGTCGCCCAGTTGGTTTCGAATATTTTTTCAGGATTCTGTTTATTGACAAATTTGAATTTAACCATGCATGTAACAGTTTGAGGAATGATGTCGAAATCGCACGTCGCTTGCGGTCCTGACGACGACGGTTTAATCAACACGGATTTAGCCCCGACAACGGACACTTGAACCAACTGACATTCAATCGAATAATTATTCTGGAAAGAGCTCCTGAATCGGTTGTAGGCTTGAGTGTCTTTTGTAACGCCGGCGTTTCTGCAGATCACAACAAGCGATCCAATAACGCCTGCGCGAGTCATTGATTGCGGCTTACTTGTCGGTTCTGACCAAACGCCAGCCAGAGGGCTTTCCTGATCGTCGTCGCTAAACATCAAGGCGGACGTGTTCATCTTGGGCTTGGCAGGTTCAGACGCCGCCGGCGCAGGCGCGGTTCCTGTCGGCTGTTTATCCGTTCCCGTCTTTTTCTGAACGGCAGACGGATTATACGCCTTGATTCTGACAGACTGCGGTTTTTCATTCTCCGTCGGCTCGGCAAACGGATCGGGAATGTCTTCAAATTCCGAATCGTCGTCTGCAGCAGGATTATCCGGTTCCACAGCAGGAACAGGCGTTTGTTTCTCTGGAACGGGTAGAGTGTCAGCCGGATTGTCCAACTCGGAATCGTCATTGACGTCCACAAGGTTGTCTTCGTTTGCGTCAGCAGGCGGATTTTTCGGCTTTGTAACGACGAACGGATCCAAGTCGTTGGCGTCTGAATCCGCCGTTGGAGCGTCTGACGGAACTGTCGGCTCGTTTTCCTCGTCAACTGGAGCGGGTTCTGTTACAAGCTCTTTTGTCGGCAAACTAAGATTGCCTGTAAATCCGCCAGTGCGATAAAGGACAAACGCGCTCTGTTTGAGATATTTCAAAATCTCGGACAAATTCTTTTGCGCCTGAGCGTCCGCCCGTTCCTGTTCGACGGCTTCCAGATTGGTCAAACGGTCAATTTCCTTTTTCAGCAAGCCGTAAACTTCATTTGCTTTTGTAACAACCAATTCCCGTTGACGTTCGTACGCTTCAACCGCCTGACGATGATCTTCAACGGCGCTTTGGTACTCTTCGTCAGTCTTGAAATCCTTTTTATTGGGCGCTTCAGGAGCGGTTTCCGCAATTGGAATCCCGACCATAACGCCCATGCGGCTAATACGCTTTTTCTTTGCATTTTCCGGGACGTCGGCTCGATTGTACTCTCTCAGCTCATAACCCAAATCGTTGTATTCCAACTGACGCTGTTCCAAATCAGACGCTGCTTTTTTCTTGTCGTTTTTATCGAAATGAACTTTCTTTCCCTTAACCGTCAAAACCATTTTGACGGTGGTCGGCTCTGAAACGAGACTGACGTAACATTCATCCAAACCCAGCGTCTTTTCCAAATCGGTCAGACGATACTGCGTAACCGGATTTTGAGGATCAAAGACGTCGCCGGCGCCCCAGCGAACGACTTTGTCCTGAAAGACAAAAAAGCCGGGGCCCAGTTTCAAGTTGGACATATTAACCGAGTCAATTAGCCCGGTTTGAACGAGGTCTAAAACGCCGTTTTCATCCAGCGGTCGTTCAATTCCCTCCGTCGGCAAATTATACGCTTTGCCCTGAACCCGTTTCATCGGCTCTCGAAGCGAATCTTTAATCGACGCAATTTCCAAATCCGTTTTAGAAGGAAGCGTCGCCAGTTTTGACATAACGCCTGGATTCTTTTTCAAACCAGCCACAAGCGATTGAGCCATCGAATCCACTTCGTCCTGTTCCGGGTCGGTTTCGTATTTATCGCCGTATTCCGGGGCGTCGTCCCAAACAATCGGAGCAATCGCCTTTGGCGCTTTGCCAGACGAATCGTCAGCCGATTCCAGATTGTCTGTTACAAATTCATTTTCAGAGGCGCTGTCCGTCTTAACGTTGTTCTTCAAATCCTGAGTTTCTTTTTGACGTTCAGACGCCGCTTTCTTTTCCAATTCCGAATCAGACGCGTTGTCCTTCTGAGAGGTATTCGTTTTGTCGACAAACAGACCGTCTTCCGCTTTCGGGAAAAACAAATCCATGTTAATCAATACCAGCAGCGTGATGAGCAAAATCGCTCCCAGACCAATCGACAAATACATGGTTTGCTTTTTGTTAAGAGCAAACTTCTTTTTCTTTTCCGACTCAACAGGAGGAGCGGCAACCTCGGCAGGAGCGTTTTTAACAGGTTGAACAACCGCGTCGTGAGAACCGACGATACGTTCGACAAGCGTTCCCAAAGTCGGCTTGGATTTTGCCCACTGACCGTCTTCAAAAAAGCTGACCGTCTTTTCCCAAAGACGCTCATTTCGAGGCGTAATCGGCGGCAAGAATTGCTTGAACCCGTCCTGAACCGGAAAGAGAGCGGCAACAACATGCTGCAAGAACTCTTTTCGCTTTTCCGGCGCGCGTTCCTGAGATTCCTTATCCGGCGCGGCGACAGAAAAATCTGTTACCAGCTTTTTCATCAGGTCGTCGAGAGCCTCAGCGGCGCCCGTTCCGTCGCCCTGCTGATCCAAAATGGATTGCGCCGTCGCCTTGAACGACGTCCAACAGTTCGCCCGTTTCGTCTTGTCTTCAGACATCAAATGCGACCCGGCGGAAAGCGTCTGGATATAGTCGTTGAATTCCGGCGTAAAGTTCTCAAACTGCGTTGAAAGCTCGTCCAGCTTTTTACCCATCGCCGACGAATTGGCGGGATACTCAGCATAATAGCGTTCAGACCCGAACTTGAACAAATCGATCAAGTCTCGCATGGTCAGCTTTTCGATGCGATTGTTCAAAAAGGCGACGTCCCCGCCGTGATACGCCACGCATTGCGTCAAGGCGGCAATCAACGGCAAACGATACTGCTGAACGTAACGATTCCAAAACGCGCCCAATCTCGGAGGATCCAGTTTCACCAGCAGTTTGGACAGCAGCGCCGTTTGCGTCCCCTCAAAAACGCTCTTTTCTGAATCCGGAGGAAGAGAACCGTCTGCGTCTATGTGACGCAGCAGCATTGTCATCTTTGCGGACTCGGACGCGTTGCCAGACGTCAGCCAGGAACCAACGAACTCTTTCGGCAGCGTTTTGAGCAGATGTAACACAACCAGATTTGACTTTGGATCTGTAGACTGCGTACCCAGCAATTCCAAAATCATCAAATGCGCTTGCGTACCGATAATCAATTTGAGCTTATCGGCGACATTGGTCTCGTCAATATCAAGCTGAGAAAGCCCCTGAACAAGCTGTTTTTGAAGCAGTTCCGCCGCCGAATGACTTTGACGCCAAATCGGGACGACGTCCGGGCTGAACGAGCGATTTAAATAAACGACGTCAGCCGGGTTCCCCTGAGAAATTAATCTCAACGTCAAACCGACCTGATGAGTCAATACAAATTCCGTAGCGATAACCGCGTCCGGATTCCCGCCCGGCTTCAGCCCCATGGCGGCGGAAAGCTGCTGAAGCGCGCTCACGCCCGCCCACGAGTTGGTTTTCAGACGATTTAAAACGGTTTTGGTATATGAACATTCGCCCTTTTCCGTCAGCGGGTACTGAACCGATTCTCCCGGCAGAGCTGGCAGCAAGACCGCAGAGGGTTTCGCTTCCAGCGGGCTTTGACGTCCGGTAAAAACGTTGAAAACGAAATGCCCTGTATACATTTCAGACGACAAATCGTTTTTCAGCGGATTGAAGAACGTTGTCGCGCACAACCGCCCGGGGAAGTCCATCGGCGCGCTTTCATACGTGGAAAACGCCGCGTGAGTTCCCCATCCGCCCGGCGCCAGACGCAGCGCTCCGTAATAAAACAACGCCGCTGTATCGGAATCGGCAACCAGAATAATCTTTTTTGACGCGTCTTTCCAGACCGACAACGCGCCTGTAAAAAACTGCTCAAACAGTTCCAGACGAATAATCTTTTCTTCGCCGTTAACAGAGGTTTTCCATTCCGTCTTCCCGCTAATCCAGTTCTCAAAAACGGAATCGGAAATCGGGCTGCCGTCAGTCAGCGGTGTAACAGAATTCATGTCCAGCGTCGGCAACTTTTCCAGAACGTCGTCGCCGTCAGACGCGCGCCAGAAGTTGGAATTGTACATCTGCAAAACCGTCCGGCTTGCCCAGGGCTTTTCTCCGTCGCCATACAAAACGTGAGCGAAATAGGAACCTGGTCGTCCGGCTGTGTCTTCTTTTCGATACGACACACAGCCAACAACAGGGCGGCCGTCTACCGATGGGAGATAGAAGAATCGACGCGGGAATTTCTCTGCGGCAATATCTGAAGCAGATCCGTCCATGGGCAGATGATAGTACATCTGGGATTCAATCGCCGAATAGATTTTCCGAGCGTCTTCCGTCTCCGCCGACGCGCTTCGAACGGAATATCCCAGCGGAACAGACGCCCGTTCCGGGGCTTTGTCTTCCGCTGAACTGAAATACGACGATCCGCGCGTACAGTGCGTTATGTAAAGTTGATGTGCCATATTACCAAATCCAACCCTTGCTTCGTTTTTCCAGTTGTCCTAACGTAAAGGGCTGAGTATAAATTTTTGTAAATCCCAAATCAATTTCCGCCCAAACTGAAACAAACGCCTCGCTGGCTTCAAGCGACTGCGTAAAGAGCCAGCTTCCGCCGGCGGCGTCCCACTGTTCGCGGGAAATTTCGATTTTTTCGATAAACGCGACGTCCGCGTCGTCCGGGCGGTCAGCCTCGCTCAACTGTCGTTTTGTAACGCCCAAAACGCAAACGTCAGAAAATCTCGGATGAGGCCACGTCCAGCGCAGACGGTACTCGCCCTTGGATTTGTCCGATAGAATAATGCCGGCGCGTCCCATGGCGGCTTTCAATCCGACGGTTTCCAAATCCACCAAATGTTCGTTCGCCCAGCGGAGAACCTTTTTGAAATACGGTTCGTACCGTTCAGAATAATCGCGGAAAATACGAGCGTCAAACACCTGAACGAACGGCGCGGGGTCGTTGTTTTTCAGAGCGTCTTCCAGCGGCTGAGCCTTTTCAACAAGGTCTTTGGACTTGTTGACGTACATCGTCCACTGTTTGGGCAGCGGATAATTTTTCATCAGCGGATCGTTAATCAGAGTAACGACTTCCTCACGAGCGTCGCGCCCGATGGCATCCTGCAGCTTTTGGAACAGATTTCGTCGGGCGACGGCGTCGTTGTAACGCTGTTCCCACTGTTCCACCTGTTTGCAGCCGCTGAGAACGCGACCGTTCCACGCTTCCAAAATAGCAGCGTCGAGTTCGTTCAACGGAAGATTGTCCTGAATGGCAAGAATCTTTTTGACGTACTTGTAACGCGATTCCGCCAACTCGACTCGCGGCCGGAATTCTGGCGGAATAATCGTTTCGCACTGAACTTTTTTAACCATCTTGTACGCCTTATGAATGGCGACTTCGTCGTCGGGCGATTTCCGAATAACGCTGATAAGATGGTCGAGATTCAGTACGCGCACTTTCGCCGCCTCAACTCGAGGGCGAAGCGAATAAACGTATTCTTTGGGAAGCTGGCTGGCAATCTGAACAATCGTTCTTTCCCCGGAATAGCACATCGTCTCTCGGGAAGAGGAATTGTTAACCGACTGCGCCAGTCTGTCGAGCAACTGAACGCGTTTTTTAGCGTCGAAATACCATTTCATATCCGCCGGCGGCAGAGGCGGAACGCCCGGCTGCGCCTTGGTCATAATGGCGTCGCCGGTTTGTGTAACGCGGCGGTCAATTGTTTCATTCACAACGCGGGGAATCGTTGTCCAGCCTTCCCGCGCCTTCTTCACGCAAACTTCTTCATACGCCTTTTGAATGGCAGGCTTGAGATAGTCCGGCGCGTCGAGAAAACGACCGCGCTGATTTAAGGCGTCAACCGCCTTGGAATAGTCGCCCGCCTTGAGCAGAGCTTCGATTTCCTTGTACGGATTGACCAAATCCCACAACGACGGAACCGCTTCCAGCGGACCGGTTGCGTATCGATAAAACAGTTCCGACGTCAGCATCCGAACGGTGTCGTTGGGAAACTTGAGCAGCGTTTGAACGGTCGCGCTTTGCTGTGGATTTTGGAAGTCCTCAACCCGGAACAGGATTTTGTCGTTGCCGGTTTGTAACACCGCTCTGTCCCACAGCGCCGGATCCAAAGACAACGCCTTGAGTCCGAGATAAATCACGATAGTTGAAAATCTGTCCAATTCCGGAGCTAAAAGCGTGTTTTGACCTCGTTTGGGATGTTGATACGGCTGAACGCCGATTTCCAGATTGCGGCGTCCAAACAGACCGGGAACGGACATACAGTCGTAGTCGACCAGTTTCAGACGTCCTTCCGGCGTAACGATAATGTTGTTGTGCTGCAAATCGCCGTGCGCCACCTGCGCCTCAGTCAGCTCGCGCGTCAACGACAGCCAGCAGTCCGCAGCGGCAGACAACGCGGCGCCGTTGCGTTCAGAGCATTTTTTATTCACCCATTTGAACAGCGTGTCGCCTTCAACCCAATCCATCAAAATCATCGGATACCAGCGGCCGTCCGTACAGCGAATGCTGTCGTCCAGATACTGAAAGTTGACAAGGCATTTCATCTTCCGTCCTTTGAGATACTCGTAGGTGCGGAAATAGCGTTCGCGCCGTTCCGGAGATTCCGTTGAAAAAACGCGAACCGCCTGTAACGCTCTGTTGGGATAAATCGCCTTATAGACAACCGCAAACGCCCCTGCCCAAGGACGGGGAAGGTTCATTTCGTTTCTCTCGATTTTACATTGCTGCAGTTGAACGTCGCGAAACGCAATCTGCGGTTGCTGAAGCATTATACTGAATTGTGAAGGCGCTGGCCAGGACATAGTAATTAGTTAAAAAAAGTGGTTAAAAGTAAAAGTTGCTAAGACGCTTGCGTAATTACGAATTACGCATTACGAATTACGCATTGTTACAGCGTCGGGAATCCGTTCATTTCCATGACCCAGTACAAGGGTTCCGCCAAACCGAACGGAGACAACGTTCGGACAGCCAGGTCGGTTTCTCCGCTGCCTTCCAAACCAACGGCTGTCATGGGGAAGTACATGTGACGCCCGCCGAAAAGCTTTTTAATCTGAGCGTCCATGTCCCAATCAGGCCAGATGTCTTTGCGAAGTTCGTCAACCAAAGCGCTGCGCTGTTCGATAATCGATTTGGAAAGTCCTTCGCCGGTCGGGTCGATTTTTTCCATATCCGCATAGAACTTGGCGGCTTTGCCCCACGCGTTTTCCCAGTTGGGAATGGTCGGCAGCAGGTCGATTTTCGTTAAGCACAACGCAATCGGCAGACGCAGCGATCGCCATTGCTGAATCTGCTTTTGAGTTCTCAAATCGGAATTGAATCGTTCCAACGCTGCCGCCTGCGGTTCCCACGGGTACGTGGGGTCAATAAAGAACAAAAACGCGTCGGACGCCAACGCCCGCTGACGGCGAAAGTCTTCCGCTACAACGTCGGTTGTTACTTCTCCGGAATAGTCAAAAACAGACGTCAAAACCTTCGTTCTGCCAAGAGGGTCGTGGTCTGTATACTGGAACATCATCGGATACGGGATTCTGTCACGCTGTGTCGCCGGCAAAAGATGTCGCTTGTTGACAAGTTCGTCAACAGACTTTTGCAAATCGTTTGTCGCTGCGGTTGGGACGATTACCATGTCTTTCGACTGGCTGGAATACCCGTTGTTAAGCTGCCAGTAAAGCATGGTCATCCAGAACGTCTTGCCCGCCTGCGGAACGCCCAGCGTTGGAATGCTCAACTTGGGCATATTCTGATACTGCGACCCGTACGCGAAATTGCACAAACGCCTGGGCTTCGCCGTCATTTGATGCGTACAGACAGCCGTCCCGCCGTTTTCGTTGGGCGGGGGAACCAGCTGAGGATCAAACTGATATTTGCGGCTGGCGGCTGCGTATTCGTCTGGATTGCGAAGCGTTTGAACTTCGCCCTCCGTCAAGCACATTGGGCACGTGTTGCGGCATTTCGCCCGCTGTTTCATAACGCCGTTGAAATACGCGAACAGACCCCACGCCAGGAGCGACAAAAGAACTATTCCCAAAAACGCTCGCAGAAAATGCTTTAATCGAAGGTATTTAGCCGCCTGCAAGCCAAACTTTTGGTTGTCGGCATAGACTTCGTTCATTGCTTCCCAGTCTTCGTTAAAAACCTTAATAAGAGCTTCCGTCTGCTTGACGTAAATGGCGTTGTTAATCACCGCCGTTCGATACGCAGAAATTTCTTTATACAGGCTTTCTCCCAGTTTTTCTTCTTTATCAGACGGAATAGCGGCGCCAAACGGCTTTTCCAGCGCCTTGCGAGCGTTGCGAAGTTCAACCGTCTGCTCATCCGCCTTCTCCTGAAGTTTATCTACGTCTTTTTTAAGCTGCTCTATCTGCTCGGCAAAAGCCGCCTTTGGAGCCTTCCCCTCAATGGACATGTCCAACGCAGCGCGATAAATCACGTTGCCAAACAGAAATGTTACAAACGTGGCAACCGCCAAAAAGATGATAAAGCCAAACAGGACTTTTGACAGCCGCATTTTTCGAGCGCGGCCGCCATTGAGCCAGCGGCGCAATTCCCGGCGTTTGTCAAGCAGAACCGCCGCGAAAAGTATGGTAAACGCAATCAGACCCGCCAGCCAAAACCAGCGTTTATCCATGCTGAGCATTGAAGCCAGCTGCGACACAATTTTCGTTCCCGACTCCAATTCGTAACGAAGCTGCTCGTTTTCCCGACGAACCTGGTGAATGTCTTTCCAACCCGCATGAAGCTGCTCAACCCGTCCTTTAAAGCGTTTGGAATTCTCCGCCATCATCTCTGCCAAAGGATGCATCTCATCTTTTAGCATAATCCCAATGTTCTTTGCCGCCGCGCGGCGAGAACGCGCAAAGCTGCCGAAGTCCGCCAAAAACAGATTCATCGCCGAGGCGTCGTCTGCCGCCTTGTTGAGAAATTCAATTTCTGACGTGTAATATTCCTGACGCGCTTCAAGACGAATCTTTTCAACCATCAAATCGACGTACTCAATCGCCATGGCGTCAATCTCCGCCTTATCCTTTTTGGATAGCCGGAATGACACGTCCGCCGATTCTCTCTGATGCGTTTCAACCGGCTGAGGTTTTTCTATCGGTTTGGCTTTTTCAACCGGTTTGGCTTTTTCAGCCGGCTTTGTTTTTTCCTCTGTTACAGGCGCAGTCGGCGGAGTTTGAGGTTGGACAGAATCCGCTGGCGCTGCAGATTCTGCCGCTGCGTCAGTTTCAGCAGGAGCGTCTGGAGCGGGTTCTTCTGCCTGTGCGACAGGTTGAGAGTCAGCCGTTTCTGTCGGAGAAGCGTCGTCTTGAGCGAATCCGTACGAGAACAGAATCGCAGA
Source organism: Thermoguttaceae bacterium (assembly GCA_017557195.1). Classification (GTDB taxonomy): domain Bacteria; phylum Planctomycetota; class Planctomycetia; order Pirellulales; family Thermoguttaceae; genus RUG11551. The sequence continues at coordinate 97,079 of JAFZAL010000017.1, forward strand.
CGTCAAAAACAAGGCGGATATATAAGGTCTCAATGAACGAACGTTGTTGAGGAAATACTTCATTTGAAAACAAGGATGAAAAAAAGAATATAATTTAATTTCTCGCTACTCGCTACTCGCAACTAGCTGCTTATTTCTATATATTATAGCGCTATAGAGCGTATTTGCAAGACGCCGCCCCAAAAATCCGCCGTTTCTTTATAAAAATTTTTAGAAATTTCCGGTTAGGAAGAATAAAACGGCGATATGCTTTAGTTATTGCCAGATTTTATTGACGATTTCTTTGCAAATATACCACAACAAAGAAAACGTTAACAGCCAAAAAAACACTTCTTTTAGAACCGATTTGAATTTCTCAATCGCGTCTTTTTTCCAGTCTCTGGGAGCGATCGGCGTAACAGATCCGCAATGCGGACACGCTTGCGCGTCTTTGGCGATTGGATACCCGCAATGCTGGCAGCAAATCCTCTTTTCTGGCATAATTCCTCCTGAAAGGAATTATACTTATTTCGTCAAATTGACGTCAAAAGAGGCTTTTTTGAGAACGCGCAGCGCGCCGCTTGGAACCAGCCCATCGACCGATTCCCCAGACGCAAGGCGACTTCGAATTTCCGTCGAGCTGACCGCCGGCGGCAAAGAAGAAATGGTTATGTCCGGCTTATAGATTTTTGTAATTCCAGATATTTTCTTAGTTTTTTTTCGATATAGTTTTTCGCCCTGACGGTTTACCAGAACCAGCTTCATATTGGCGGCAATTATTTCCGGGTCTTTCCACGTCGAGAACGTATTGAACATATCCGTACCGAGAATCAGATACAGCTCCGCGCCGGGATATTTCTTTTGCAAATAGCGCATTGTATCAACTGTAAACGACGTTTTCCCCATGACTTGCGCCTGTTTCACTTCCCAGTCGGAAACAACAATTCGATCGTCCTTTAACTCCTTTATAGCGGCTTTTGTCATTTTCAAACGAAGTTTATCTGAAAAGAGCGCGCCATTTTTATGCGGAGCTTTTCCCGCCGGCATGACAACAAGAATATCCAGCTGGATATCTTTAATTGCCGCTTGAGCAATTTCGACGTGTCCAACATGAATCGGGTCAAAACTGCCGCCAAATAGTCCGACTTTTTGAACGTTTGTCATCGTCTGTTTTCTTTTATTTATGAAGCCTTTTTAACGCCTTTTCCAGTTAAAGGCTGTTTGTTATTCTAACCCACTCGTTACGATTTGTCAAGAGCCGTCCGCTCCGCCCTTGTCAAACTAACGATTTCTATTATAATACATCTTAACTATGGCAAAAAAGACCACAGATTCTGCCGGAAAAGCGTCCAAAGACGTGTCCGCGATGGCGTTTTCACAACAGCCGGACAAGCACGTCAATATAGACGCATTGCCGCCTGTCATCGCCATCTTTGGAGACGAGCCGTTTTTGCGTCTGGAATCCATTCAGGCGCTCAAAAGACTGTTCAAATCCAGTCAGGACGAAGATTCCGGAATTACAGTCTATTCCAACGCAACGCCGGAGTTCAGCGTCGTCAAACAGGAACTGACGACCATCTCCATGTTCGGCGCCCAGTCCCGTCTGGTTATTGTCGAACAGGCAGACGATTTCGTTGAAAAGAACCGGGAAAAAATCGAGAACTTAATCAAACAACCCGAAGGCTCCGGATCGCTGGTTCTGGAACTAAAGACGTTAGCCGCCAATACGCGTCTGTACAAACTCATTGCGGAACAGGGACTGCTAATCAACTGCAAGGCGATGTCGACAGAAACCCTTGCTGGTTGGCTCGTAAAGCGCGCTGCCGTCTACAAAGCCGAGATTCAGCGCGACGCTGCCGAGACTCTGGTCGACAAAATCGGGGACTCGATGGGCGCTTTGGATCAGGAACTGCTCAAGCTGTCCACCTACGCCAACGGGAAGCCGATTACCGTCCAGATGGTTGACAAGGTCTCGGGAACCTGGCGATCTCAAACCGCATGGGAGATGCTGGATTCCGCTCTGGCTGGACTGACCGACAGCGCCATGATGTATCTGGATTCCCTGCTCGCGGCAGGCGAAGTTCCGATTGTCATTCTCGCTCAGCTGGCGTCCAATCTGCGGCGTCTCGCCATGGCAAACCGCGTTTTCCTCGACGCCCGCGCCAACGGACGAAACATTTCCATTAACGAAGCCCTTCGTCAAATTGGAATCGACAAACCGTACTTTCTCAAAAAATCGCAGTCGCAAATCGAACGCCTGGGAATTCACCGCGCGTCTCAACTGCTGGACTGGATGACGGAACTGGACTTCGCCCTCAAAGGCGACAGCCGCCTCGACGCCAGACTCCTGCTGGAACAGTTCCTCATGCGGCTTTCCCGCAACTCCTGAAATACCCCGGCGCAGCCCGGGTGTAACCCCGTAGGCATGCGACCAATAACCAACGTATTAACAATAGACGTTTGAAGCTATACCTTAATTGTTCTTATTTAATCATGGAAAAAGAAAATAGCAATGCAATAACGGAACGTAAAACGGATACAAAACATAAAAAACAATCTGTTTGGGAACAGTTTATGACGTTATATACATGTCTTTTGCCGATAGTCGTGATCGGAATCCTCATTTATCATTTATTAGATTTGCAATATTCAAGAATGCATGGCTGTTGTCCCGTAACGTTTCCAGATTATTATTTTTTTATTCCGTTTTTATTATACGTAATATCCGTTTATGCAAGTTTAGTTTTAATTCCGATTATTTTAGCGAGCATTAAAACATACGATTTTTTTAATCAGAATAAAGGTTATAATCATTGCGTAAAGCTTGGAACAGCTAATTGGAAAACATCAATCTATCGCATTTGTAAGCGTTTTCGATATAGCTTTATTGGAGAAATGATCTACATTTTTCTTTATTTTGTAATGTTTGGAGCGCTTTTGTGGGGGGCGCCTTCAGCATTATACGCTTTTTGCGACTTATTCACTAAAACAAATAATTCTATACACTTCAGCGATGGGCAAGGAGAAGGGTGGTCTGGTCTTGCATGGGGTTTGACTTTCTTAATGGTTAATATTATTGTTACTCTTATCATATTAATCATTTTCTTTTACGTTCTCATTCGTCGAATTTGTAAATATAAGAATAAAAGAGCCCAAAAAATGTTGAAAACTATTAAAAGAAAAGAGCTGCAAGCTCCCCATTCATCGCCGGAACAGCAAAATAATTTTGACGAAGAAAATCAGGAAACAGAATAAGGCGTCTTCCCGGCTCGCCTTTGCGGGTGAGTTCAAAAATAGGTTGCGTATACAAGGGAAGAGAACGCAGAGACCGCAGACTACTCGCAGAATACGCAGACGGACTGGGAATGTGGCGACGACGCTAACTACGTTAGCTACGCCACGATTCCCGTCCGATTTATTTAATTATTTTTTAAAATCGCAAGCGGACATCGTGTCATAGCCTGATAATCAGGCGTAAATGACACATGTCTGCTTGCTTCTGCGCTCTCTGCGAGGAGTCCGCGTACTCTGCGTTCAAAAATAAAAACAATCTATCTTCACAACCCAGGATTTATCACACCCGCCTATGCGTATAACGCGTTTATCTGTTACAATCGTTATTTGAACGCCCCTCTAAACGGTATTTCGCCCTCTTATATTCAACATTTCTCAATCTTCAGACGATATAATCAACGCCCTACTCTTCAATATTTATTATTACACAGTAACAGTCCTTTTATCAGTCCTTTTCGCACTCCTTTTTTCAGATGTAATTATAACAGTCAACCGCCGTCCATTAAAACCTTCCTATTCTCACTAGATTGCGCGAATATAATTCATTACGCAACTTACCTCAACTTTTTTCTGACCCACTTTTTTAGACCCGTGCGCGGGTTGAGAACTTTTTTAACTCCTCAGAAAAGGTTATATTCGCATGTCTGCAGTGATGGAATACAAAAGCCCGCAGATTAAAAAACTGCGGCAGTTTTGTGTGGAACGGCTTACGCAAGAACAGGTTTTTACGGTTTTGGATCGGTTGGAAAGTCTGGTTTTCGATCTGGACAACCCCAACGCCAACCCTCTGCTTTTTGGAGAACCCCTTATCGACAGGAGTTCTTCACAGTCAGAGGACGCGGCGCTGGAATCGGTCAAGCAGGAAGTCCTGTCTCTTGTCGAGGATTTGTCCGACGACGCGGATTTATCGGTGTCGCAGCGTCCGGAAGAATTTCTATCCATAGATGAGGTAAGTCAAATGTATCACGTATCTACAAAAACCGTCAGCCGCTGGCGAAAACAGGGGCTGCCTTCGCGTCGAATTCTGTTTGGAAAACGCAAGCGAGTCGCTATCAGCCGAAAGGCTCTGGAACGGTTCGCCCAGAAAACCGGGAAGCAGGAACATTCGAGCGTTCAGTCGATTGTCGCCCTTTCCGAACCGCAGCGAGACGAAATCATTCGCCGCGCCCGAAAAGCCGCTGCCGGAGGCGCGTCTTTGAATCAGACGGCTGAGCAAATCGGCGAGTTGCTGGGCTATCCGCCCGAAGCGATTAAAAACGTCATTCGCCAATACGACAAACAGAACCCGCAAGACGTTATTTTTCCCGACGCCTCAACGCCGTTGACGCCCTACGCTCAAGACTGTATATATCAGGCGTACTGTCGGGGAGAAACGGTCGAACAAATCGCGCCCAAGTACGGACGCTCCGTTCCCGTCATGCAAAGAATTCTGACGACGATTCGCACTGAGAAAATCCAGCAGCTGCCGCTGGACTACATCGCATCTGAGGAATTCGAGACGGCGGGTCCGGATCTGTACGAATCCTGGCTGGGTCCGATTCCCTCGCCGGAAAAGAAAATGCGGGGAACTCGAATGCCCCCTGATCTGCCGCCGTACTTGAGGAATCTGTATACAATTCCGCTTCTGACGCCCCTGCAGGAACGGCATCTGTTTAGAAAGATGAACTTCCAGAAGTTCATGGCGTCCAGAATTCGAGATACTTTAGACGTCGCTCACCCGCAGCAGCGCGCCTTGAATCAGATTGAACAGTACTGGAACGACTCAATCGCCACTAAAAACGAGATCACCGCCGCCAATCTGCGCCTGGTCGTCTCGATTGCCAAAAAGCACATCGGACCGCAGGACAACCTGTTCGACCTGGTCAGCGACGGCAACGTGTCGCTCATTCGCGCTGTGGAAAAGTTCGACTACACGCGCGGCAACAAGTTCAGCACCTACGCCAGCTGGGCGATTATCAAAAACTTTGCTCGAACCATCCCGACGGAACACAAACAGCGCGAACGCTACCCGTCCACGGAAAACGAGTATTTCAACTCCACGTTTGAGGAAACGCCCATCGACCCGGACGTCAGAGACAAAATCTTTTCCATGCGGGAAAATCAGGTCAAACTGCTTTTCAAAGCCTTGGATCCAAGAGAACAATTAATACTGTCTCATCGTTTCGGACTCATTCGAGACCGCGGCGCGCTGACGCTCAAACAGATTGGCGTCGAATTGGGCGTAACCAAAGAACGCGTGCGTCAAATTGAAACGCGCGCTCTGGAGAAGCTGAAAAAGCTTGTAGAAACGTCCCCTGAAGTTGTTATTTTACCCAAACGATTCGCCGTAGAAACGGCATAATCAAAAAATTTTTAAAAAATTTAGCAAGAAAGGGGGAGAAGGGGCTTGTCAAAGTTCAAAAGATGTGTATATTATGCGTAATTCTGGGAGATGAACTTGCTAGCGTAGCTCAATCGGCAGAGCAGTTGATTTGTAATCAACAGGTTAAGGGTTCGATTCCCCTCGCTAGCTTTCTTCAGGAAAGCAGTTCAGGGCGGAGCAAGTTACTTTTTCAGAAACACCTTTGGAGGGTTTCCCGAGCGGCCAAAGGGGACAGACTGTAAATCTGTTGTGTCCACACTTCGGAGGTTCGAATCCTCCACCCTCCATTACACTTCTCTGGCAGAAAAGTTCTAATTGAACAAAGTTCTAATTGAACTCATCTGCTGAAAAACAACTGCGGGTGTAGTTCAATGGTAGAACTCCAGCCTTCCAAGCTGACCACGAGGGTTCGATTCCCTTCACCCGCTTGTTTTTTATGCTGACGTAGCTCAGTCGGTAGAGCACATCCTTGGTAAGGATGAGGTCATGGGTTCAAGTCTCATCGTCAGCTTTTCGCAGCAAGACAATTTCTGTACTATGCGAAAAGGTTTAAGGACGCACAATCGCAATTAAAGCGGGCGTCGCAGGGTTTGCTGTTCTGGTGTAAGAACAGCGTTTTCGTTCTGGAGGCCTCACGTTGGCTACAGGCTATGTCCATCCGGGGCCGAACGAAAAAACGTCCCTGAGTTAGTATTATCAATGCCTTTTTTAAAGATTTAGGAAATCAAATCAAATGGCAAAGGACGTATTCGAACGAACAAAAACTCACGTCAACGTTGGTACTATTGGACACATTGACCATGGCAAGACCACGTTGACCGGCGCTATCCTGGCGGTTCAGTCTGCAAAGGGATTGGCGAAATTCAAGTCTTACGCTGATATCGCCAAGGGCGGTACGGTTCGCGACGCTTCCAAGACGGTTACCATCGCGGTTGCTCACTGCGAATATGAAACCGAAAAGCGACACTACGCTCACATTGACTGCCCCGGCCACGCCGACTTCGTCAA
>JAFZAL010000140.1 GCA_017557195.1 Thermoguttaceae bacterium
GGAATTGTTATTTTGAAAGGCGTATGATGAAAATTCTTCCGACTTTAGAAACCGTCAAACAGTACGCGCAAACCGGTCAGTACGACGTCGTCCCGGTTTACTGCGAGATTCTGTCCGACTTTTGCACGCCCATTGAGGCTTTGAAGGTTCTCAAAAACGTTTCCAACCACTGCTATTTGTTGGAGTCGGCGGCGGCAAACGAGAAATGGGGACGGTATACGTTTTTAGGGTTTGATCCTAAACTGGTAATCACCTGTTCTCATACCCAAATGCAGATCAAAGGCGCGCTCAAGCCGGGCGAGTCCGGAATCGGCGCTGGCGAGCAGATGACTGTTACAACGTCTAACCCGGAAGCGGAGATTCGCAAGATTCTCTCCGCCTATCGAAGCCCAAAGGTGGACGGCTTGCCGTCGTTTACCGGGGGAATGGTCGGCTATTTCGCCTACGACTATTTGTTCTATTCCGAGCCGACGGCAAAACGGGACGTCGAAGACGTCGAGAAGTTTAACGACGTCGACCTGATGCTCTTTGACAAGGTTATCGCGTTCGACAACTTCCGTCAAAAGCTCATTCTGATTGTCAACATGCCTTTGAACGACGTCGAGGCGGGATACGCTCAGGCGGAAAAAGAACTCAACGAGTTGGTCAATCTTCTCAAGACGGGCAAGAAATGGGAGATTCCCGAAAGCCGCGTTACCAGTCCTGTAACGGCTCTGTTTGACAAAGAGCGTTATTGTGACATGGTTCGCAAAGCGCAGAAGCACATTTACGAAGGCGATATATTCCAGATCGTTCTGTCCAACTGCCTGAGCATGGACTTTGAAGGCAGTCTGCTCAACGCGTACCGATACCTGAGAACCATCAACCCGTCGCCGTACATGTTTTATCTGTCGGGAACGGACGTTGAAATTGCGGGGGCGTCCCCGGAAACGCTCGTCAAGCTGCAGGACGGCGTTCTGTACACGTTCCCCCTGGCGGGAACGCGTCCGCGCGGGAAAACGGACGAGGAAGACAAACTGCTGGAAGAGCAGCTTCTCGCCGACGAAAAAGAGCTGGCGGAACACAACATGCTGGTCGATCTCGGGCGCAACGACTTGGGCAAGATCAGCAAGTTCGGCACGGTGGAAGTCGAAAAGCTGCATTCCATCGAGCGGTACTCGCACGTCATGCACATCGGGTCAACCGTCCGGGGCGAGATTCAGGACAAATACGACGCTCTGGACGCCGTCGGCGCGGTCTTGCCGGCGGGAACTCTTTCCGGCGCGCCAAAAATTCGCGCCTGTCAGCTTATCGGCGAACTCGAGCAGAGCAAACGCGGCATCTACGGCGGCGCAATCGGATACATCGACTTTACCGGATCCATGGACGTCTGTATTTCGATTCGAATCGCGTATAAGAAGAACGGCAAGGCGTTTGTTCGCAGCGGAGCTGGCATTGTCGCCGACTCCGTCCCGGAAAAAGAATATCAGGAATGCGTCAATAAAGCCGCGGCGATCGTTGATGCGTTGAACAACTGTAATTTATAGGGAGTAGCGCTTAGCGCTTAGTATTTAGCGCTTAGGACGCAAGCGCTCCCCCCACTATGCACTACGCACTATGCACTATGCACTTTCTCCCTCCTCGCAACTCGCAACTTAATCCCATGATACTACTCATCGACAACTACGACAGTTTTTCCTATAACCTGTATCAGTATATTGGAGAACTCACACCGGACATCCGCGTCATTCGCAACGACGAAATGACGGTCGAGGAAATTCGGGCGCTGAACCCGGAACGAATTGTGATTTCGCCGGGTCCGGGGCGTCCGGAAAACGCAGGGATAATTTGTCAGCTGACGCAGACTGTGTCACAGACAATCCCAACGTTGGGCGTTTGCCTGGGGCATCAGGCGATCTGCATGTCGTACGGCGGGGTTGTAACGTACGCGCCGCGGCTGATGCACGGAAAGCAGTCGGTTGTAACGCTCGACAGGAACTGTCCGCTGTTCAAAGACGTGGACGAGCAGACGCCGGTCGCCCGATACCACTCTCTTGCCGTGGACGTCAAAACCGTTCCTGCATGTTTGAAAATAACGGCGATGGCGAACGACGACGGGTCTGTCATGGCGGTTGAGCACGTTGAGTACCCGATTTTCGGCGTTCAGTTTCATCCGGAATCCATTTTGACTCCCTTTGGAAAAAAGATGCTGGAGAATTTCCTTCATTTCAAACCGAACCATGATTAAAGAAGCCCTGATTAAAATCGTCAATAAAGAAGATTTGACGTACGACGAAGCCTACGCCGTCATGACGGAAATCATGACCGGGCAGACGACGCCCACGCAAAACGCGGCGTTTTTAGCGGCTTTGTCAACCAAAAGCTCCAAGACGGAAACGATTGACGAGATCGTCGGCTGCGCTGCTGCGATGCGCGCTCAGGCGGTTGCCTTTCCTTCGTCGCTTGACCTGATTGACATTGTCGGCACCGGCGGGGACGGATCAAACAGCTTTAACATTTCCACGACGGCGTCTTTGATTTGCGCCGCCGGCGGAGTGAAAGTCGCCAAACACGGCAACCGTGCGGCGTCGTCAAAATGCGGAACGGCGGACTGTCTGGAGGCGTTGGGCGTGAATATCGAACTGACTCCGGAACAGGCTCTGGCGGCTCTGGAACAGACGGGGTTCTGCTTCTTTTTCGCTCAGAAGTATCACCCGTCGATGAAATACGTCGGCGCGATTCGCAAAGAGCTGGGGTTTAGAACTGTGTTCAACATCCTTGGCCCGCTGACCAATCCCGCGCGTCCGAAATGGCAGCTGCTGGGCGTGTACGACGAATCGCTTGTGGAACTGCTGGCGCACGTTCTGCAAGACCTCGGCGTTGAACGCGGCATGGTCGTCTACGGACAAAACCGCATGGACGAGATTTCCCTTTGCGCGCCAACGACGGTCGTTGAATTCGATACGTCTATGGTTACGCGATACGAAATCGCGCCGGAACAGTTTGGGCTGTCACGCTGTCTTCCGATTGACTTGCAGGGCGGGTCGCCGGAAGAAAACGCTCAAACTGTTCGGGATATCCTGTCCGGACGTTTGCGCGGCGCCAAGCGCGACGCTGCGGCTCTTAACGCGGCGGCGGGGCTGTATATCGCCAACAAGGCAGACTCGTTACAAGACGGCTTGACGTTAGCGAATCAGATTATCGATTCCGGTCAGGCGGAAGCGACGTTGAAGAAATTGACCAACTCACGAGAGTAACACCATGAACATTTTAGAACAACTGGCTCAATCGGCTCGGCAGCGGGTGGAACAGTACAAAGCGAAGGTTTCCCTTGATGCAATTCGCTCTCAGGCAGAATCGCTTGCCAAGGGGGAGTTCCGCTTTGAGCAGGCGCTGAGCAAGCCGGGGGTGTCGTTTATTTGCGAATGTAAAAAGGCGTCGCCGTCCAAGGGCGTGATTGCGGAATCGTTCCCGTACGTGGAAATTGCGATGGAGTACGAAGACGCCGGCGCGGACTGCATTTCCGTTTTAACGGAGCCGACCCGATTTCTCGGTCAGGACGAGTTCCTGGAGGACATCGTCAACTCTGTTACAATCCCCTGTCTTCGGAAAGATTTCACCGTTGACGAGTACATGATTTATCAGGCGAAAACGCTCGGCGCGGAAGCGGTTCTGCTCATCTGCGCTCTGCTGGACGAATCGACTTTGCGCCGTTACAGAGAGCTTTGCGATTCTCTGGGTCTTTCCGCTTTGGTGGAAGCTCACGACGAACGGGAGATCGAATCCGCGCTCAACGCCGGCGCCAGAATCGTGGGCGTCAACAACCGAAACCTGAAGGACTTCACCGTTGACGTTGACAACTCCCGCCGCATTCGCGCGCTTGTTCCCGACGGCGTTTTGTTCGTCTCGGAAAGCGGGATTAAAACGCCCCAAGACGTCAAGGCGTTGGCGGACGCCGGCGCAGACGCAGTGTTAATCGGAGAAACGCTCATGCGTTCGCCCGACAAGAAAGCCGCCCTTGCTGAACTGAAAGGACTCCTGTGACAAAGATCAAACTTTGCGGAATGACTCGCCTGTGCGACATCGACGCGGTCAACGAACTGCGTCCGGAATACGTCGGGTTCGTATTCGCTCCCGGCAGTAAACGGCGCGTTACGCCTGACCAGGCGGCGGAACTGTCCGCGCATTTAACAGACGGCGTCGCGCCTGTTGGCGTGTTTGTCAACGAGCCGATTGAAAACGTCTGCCGCTTGACGGATTCCGGCGTTATCGCCATCGTTCAGCTCCACGGCTCGGAAGACGAGGCGTATATTTCCCGCCTTCGAGAACGGTTCCACGGCGTCGTCATTCAGGCGTTTAAAATCCGGTCGGAAGAGGACGTCCTCAAGGCGAACCGTTCCTCTGCCGACTTTATTCTGCTGGATTCCGGCGCCGGCACAGGTCAGCCCTTCGACCGCGATTTGATTTCCAGCGTTACTCGAGACTTTTTCCTCGCCGGCGGGCTGTCGGCGCAAGACGTTCAGTCCGCAATTCGCCGCTGGCGTCCCTACGCAGTCGACGTCAGTTCCGCCATCGAAACCGACGGCGTAAAAGACAAAGACAAGATGGCGGCGTTTGTGGAGAAGGTAAGAAGGCAGTAGGCAGTAGCGCTTAGTACTTAGTGCCTAGTGCTTAGTGCTTAGTACTTAGTGCTTAGTGCCTAGTGCTTAGTGCTTAGTATTTAGCGCTTAGTATTTAGCGCTTAGGAATAAAGGCGCAAAGTGCCTCACTATGCACTATGCACTATGCACTCACTCAAAACTCACAACTTAACAATAATACTATCATGACAAATCCCAACGGACGATTCGGAACTTTCGGCGGTCAGTACATGCCGGAAACGCTTATGAACGCTGTTATCGAACTGGAACAGGCGTACAACCGTTACAAAAACGACGACCAGTTCAATGCGGAGCTGACGCAGCTGTTTAACGACTACGCAGGGCGTCCTTCCCGGCTGTACTTCGCGGAAAAGCTGACGCGCAAGCTCGGCGGGGCGAAAATTTACCTCAAGCGGGAAGACCTCAACCATACCGGCTCGCACAAAATCAACAACGTGCTCGGGCAGGCTCTGCTGGCAAAGAAGATGGGCAAAACCCGGCTCATTGCCGAAACCGGCGCGGGTCAGCACGGCGTCGCCACCGCTACCGCCGCGGCTCTGCTGGATATGGAATGCGTCGTCTTTATGGGCGAAGAAGACACGAAACGTCAGGCGCTTAACGTCTATAGAATGGAACTGCTCGGATCGAAAGTCGTTCCGGTCATGACGGGAACGCGAACGCTCAAAGACGCCGTTTCCGAAGCCATGAGAGAATGGACGTCCCGAATCGTTGACACGCATTACTGCCTCGGGTCTGTGATGGGACCGCACCCGTTCCCGACAATCGTCCGGGACTTTCAGGCTGTGATTTCCCGAGAAATCAAACAGCAGCTTGCGGAACTGGAAGGACGCCTGCCTGACGCCGTTGTCGCTTGCGTCGGCGGCGGGTCGAACGCGATTGGCTCGTTCTATCATTTTATCAACGACCCGACGGTTGAACTTATCGGCTGCGAAGCCGCCGGGCGGGGCATCGACACCAAAGAAACCGCCGCGACTGTCAACACCGGGCGAGTGGGCATCTTCCACGGAATGAAGTCGCTGTTCTGTCAGGACGAGTACGGGCAGATCGCTCCCGTTTACTCCATTTCCGCCGGGCTGGACTATCCCGGAATCGGACCGGAACACGCCTGGCTTCATTCAACCGGTCGGGCGAAATACGTCCCTGTTACAGACGACGAAGCGGTTGACGCGTTCGAACTGCTTTCCAAAACGGAAGGGATTATTCCCGCAATCGAGTCCGCTCACGCCGTCGCGTACGCCGCGAAAATTATCCCGAATATGAGTTCCGACAAGATTGTCGTTATTACCATTTCCGGCAGAGGCGACAAGGACTGCGCGTCGATCGCCCGATACCGCGGCGTTCAGATTGACGAGTAATGCGCTTGAGCAGTTGTAACAATTTGAAATCACAGCCAACTATCCCATACAGAAATATCATGAGCAACATTCATAAAGCGTTTGAGAACGGCAAAGCGTTCATTCCGTTTATCACCTGCGGCGATCCGGACTTGGAAACGACGGCGAAAATCGTCCGCGTTATGGCGAACTGCGGCGCCAGTCTGATTGAACTGGGAATTCCCTTTTCCGACCCGACGGCGGAAGGTCCAACCATTCAGGGCGCCAACCTCCGCGCCTTAACCGGCGGCGTTACAACCGATAAAATCTTTGACCTCGTTCGCGACCTGCGCCGAGACGTCTCCGTTCCGATGGTCTTCATGACCTACGCCAACGTCGTCTTTTCCTACGGGGCGGACAAGTTCATTTCGACCTGTAAGGAAATCGGGATCGACGGCTTGATTCTGCCGGACTTGCCCTTTGAGGAGAAAGAGGAATTTCAGCCGCTGTGCGACCAGTACGGCGTTGACCTCATTTCGCTCATCGCGCCGACGTCTGAAAACCGCATTGCCATGATCGCCAGCCAGGCGCAGGGCTTTATTTACGTCGTCTCCAGCCTGGGCGTAACAGGAGTCAGAAGCGAGATTACCACCGACGTCGCCTCGATTGTCAAGATTATTCGAGAGAACGCGCAAATCCCGTGCGCTGTCGGATTCGGCATCTCGACCCCGGAACAGGCGCGTAAAATGGCGGCGATATCAGACGGAGCCATCGTCGGCTCTGCGATTATCAAGATTATCGAGAAGTCCGGCGCCGACGCTGCAGAAAACGTCGGTCAGTACGTAAAGAGCATGGTCGACGCAGTAAAGAGTGTGTGACATCTCGGGGAGTGCGGCGGCTTGACGCCGCCTTAACCAACGACCTGCTGATAGACTTGGATGAGCCGGCACGCGGCAGTCCTCTGCCGCCTCGATGGTTATGCGCGGGTCAGTCCGGACACGGATTTTACGGATTAGACAGATTTTCGCCGATTGATTAATGAAAGGCGGTAACGGAGTTCGCGAAGCGAACGTAGTTACGCTTTGTTTGAAGTGTGCATAACAAAGAGCCGTAGCCGAAAACCTCCCCTGGATGTAGCCCGTCCTCGGGCTACAACTTGACGGCTGAAGCCGTCAAGGCTACGCGGAAGTCTCCAAAAATCTTGTGAATATGGAAAGCCCCTTCGCCCCTCTGGTTCGCGGGCGTCTTCGCCCGCTTTTTTAATCACACGAAATACACGAAAGAACAACAAGGCTGTTATTGTTAATTTTGTCGCTTTACTTTTCATCCTTCGCGGCTTCCTTGATACGATATCACTTTGGATTAATTACGCAACGAAATCCAAGATTTCCACTCCATTCCCACATACCATATTTGTCATTTCCATATTTATGTGTACGACCACGGATATCATCATCCCGCCAACCGCTAAGATGACGATATGCCGAACGACAATTATGTTTAAAGTCATTCCAACTACCTCCTCGGATTATATAATAAAAATAAGGGGGTTTATCAGTATAATGCTCCTTTACTACATCTTTACACCATTCCTCTACATTCCCATGCATATCGTATAGTCCCCAAGCGTTAGGCTTTTTTGTTCCTACCGGGTGGGTACTATTACCGCTATTGATGTGATACCATGCCATTTCGTCCAGATCTCCAGAATAAGGACCGGTTGTTCCTGCCCGGCAAGCATATTCCCATTGAGCTTCGGTTGGAAGCTCAACAGACAGACCAAGCTGAGTACACTTGGAGCAATATTTCGTGCATTCATCAGATGAGGAAACGTAATCCACGGGAAGATCGTCTCCTTTTGAATAGCTAGGAATAGTATTACCCATAATCGCTTTCCATTGCTTTTGTGTTACCTCCGTTTCCATCATCCAGAACCCGTTTGTTAATGTAACTTGATGCTGTGTTTCCCAAGAATGCCGTCCTTCTTCAGATTCCGGTGCCCCCATCATAAATGTACCAGGGGGACACCAGCGAAATGCGAAGTGTGCGCCATTGATTACAAACGTTATTCGTTCTCCAGCCTTGCTTCCCGGTAATGACAAGGATTGTTGAGCTTTTATAAAGTTCTCTTGTTCTGCTTTTTCCCTTGCTAGTTTTTGTTGCATAGCTAATTTTTGAGCTATTTTTTCCAACTTTTCCCTTGCTATTCTTTCTTGTTCTTCTCTCTGTTTTTTCTTAATTATACACGGACGTTTTTCTTTCCAAATGAGTTTTGCTTTATCCCATAACGATTTTTCATCCCAACCAAGATCGTAATTAAGCAGAACAGGAATAACATCCGCTAAAAACATAACGCCTTCATCAGAAATATCGTTAACATAAACATCATCATATCCAACACATTTTTCCAATAAAGAAAAAAGGACTTTGTCTTGAAATGCATTAAGTGGTTCCTCAATCTTTTTATAATTCTCTTTAAGTTCCTTGATCATGCTTTCCGCTTTTTTAGCACAGACTAATGTTATTTCTTCTTGGACTTTTTCAAATGTTTTCTTTGCCTGTTCGGCTTTTTTACCAAAAACAACTAATTTGATAAATTCACTATAACCAATTTCATTTGGTCTTAAATAATCCAGTGTGGTTGGAGAAACATTCGGATCTTTAGCAATCTTAAGTTCTAATGAATCTCGAGTTGAACTGCTTAGTTTCTGCCACATATCATCACGTCTTGCTTTGATAGAATCATACTGAAGTCTGGCTTTTGCCAAAACTGCTTTCGGTTTATCCAAAACCGGATGAGTTCCATTTTTCAATTCTTCTAAGGCTTGAACAATACCATAAATTATTGACATCTGTTTTGAGATTTCATCAGGAACAGGAGGAAGTTGAATTTCCCCTGAAGCAATAGGTTTGCTTGAAGCAGGTTTAATATCGGAGTTGATTTCTATATCATCCAAATCGTTAATTGTATACGTTTGAACCTGAATCTTATTAGGATCGTCCGGCAAAACAATATTTAGCGTTGGACGATCTAGTTTGGCAATAATAAATGAGGACGCTTCAGATGGAATATTAATTCTCGGAGTTTGTTCTGTTTGACCAGTCATACCAGCCGATGGATTCTCAGAAAAACGCTGTCGAGAAACCAGAATTGTTTTTTTAGACGCATAGTCAAACCATGAAAAAGCGGTCAGGTCGCCATCTTGTAAAGCCGCTCCACCTGTTCGAATACCTTCCAATAAAAAGGCAGTAAAAAGACCGTTTATACCAGAATCTATAGATACTTGTCCTTCACTGCAAGACGACATAAAAATATAATTGTAATTCCAAGCTGTTTTCGACGGAGTTTCCATTGATACAATTCGAATGGATTTACCGCCAGATGTTGTTCCAGAAATCGCCGCCAACTGTTCTTTTGTTGAAAGGCTTCTGCAAGCGTCACAAAAAAGCAGTTTCTTTTCAGCCGGGCATTGTTCTATTGTTCTAAAAAGCCATTCCCCATCAATATACGAATCAATATCCGTAAAACCTGTATTTTGAACGCATAAGTAGGACTTAACGGGCGTTCCGTCCTGCATGTCTATCATCACGCCATGACAAGAAAAAGCAATAATGAGCAAAGCATCTTTAGGAATGGAATTCTTTAAAGCCACTATACATTTACGGATATTCTCCGCAGTAGGAAACAGACTTCCAGTTGAATCATCTGTCATGAGCGTAATATTATCTGGTTTAAACTTCGCGTATTTGACCAGAACATCTTTCAGATCAGTCATGTCTTTAACGCAACTCGCAAGCGGAGAAATTTTAGGATCTTTGTATTTATTAATCCCGATTAACAAAGCATAACGTTTTTCCGGTGAAACGAGTGTCAAATAATCTGAAGAAGAACTGCCAGATCTATTTGATTTTATTTTTGAATCTGAAATATCTTTTGTCATCAAAGATGCTGATGAATTTGATGTTGAGCCATCATATTCAACAACGTTATTATTCCCATAATTTCCGTCAGTTTTCTTACCGGAAGTTACAAGAAGAAAAATAGACAACACAATAACAAGCCAGAAAATAATACCAACTGACACCAAGAAGACGATTTTCTTTGATTTCATGATAAAAAAATGAATTTAGTATTACAGTTTCAAGATTGTAACTCAATTATCATTAGTTATCCAATTATATATTGTATTTTATCACAAAATTGATATCTTGTATACTCCCCCTTAGATATTTTTTGAAAAAAACGAAAGTATTTTTTGATTGTTACTGTAACATAAGATTCTATCAGTACTTGGAACGTAAATAGGATGGGTAAGAATATTTCTTCGGCGGGCGAAGACGCCCGCGAACCAGCGGGGCGGTGGGGGGCTTCTGCGTTCTCGAGATTTTTGGAGGCTTCCGCCGCAAAGCGTAGGCGAGCCGGGGTGTGTAAGCGCCCGGGGAAAATTCACGCCAAGTTCACGAAATTTTAAAAACTATGCGTTCTTTGCGGCTTAAAAAATATGGCGGACTTCGTCCGCGACCCGGGTTGGTTTTTGGCTGCGTCGTTTGAGGTTGCACGCTTCCAGCGTTTTGGTTCGCCTTTGGCGAACTGCGTAATTCCGTTCGCCGTTGGCAAACTCCATTACCGCCTTCCATTATTCCGTTCGCTGCGCTCACGCCCACGGGTTTACACCCGTGGCTCGCCTAGGCGTAATTCCGCTCCCGCTGGTTGCTCCATTACCGCCTTCCATCCATTCCCTATTCCCTACTCCCTATTCCCTACTCCCTATTCCCTATTCCCCACCCCATTATTGACAACGCTTTTAAATCGATTATAATATATCGGTTTGGAATTCCGGGCGAATAAAGCCAATCGGAGTTGAGTATTTTTGTTCAATCCCCTAATTAGAGCAATTGTTATGCCGGCTACATGTGTTATCGGTTTACAGTGGGGCGATGAAGCCAAAGGAAAAGTCGTTGACGTTTTAACGCAGAAGAACGAAATCTGTGTGCGGTATCAGGGCGGCGCGAACGCAGGGCATACCGTAAAATTTGGCGGTCAGGCGTTTAAGTTGTCGCTTATTCCCAGCGGTATTTTTCATCACAACGTTAAAAGCGTCGTTGCCAACGGCGTTGTGCTTGACCCGGCGCGGTTTTTGGAAGAAATCGAAGGGCTTACGTCGCGCGGCGTTCAGGTTGACGCTGACAATCTGGCGCTGTCCAACCGTCTGCACGTGATTATGCCGTGGCATTTTCTGGAAGACCGGATTATGAACTCGCTGTGCGCTCACGAGCCGATTGGATCGACCATGCGCGGAATCGGTCAGTGCTATCGCGATAAAGTCGGGCGGTCGATGGCGTTTCGTCTGGGCGACCTGTATTTGCCGTCGTTCCCCGAACGGCTTAAAGAGGTTACGCAAATCAAAAATCAGTATCTTTACGGCATGAACCCGGACGGCGGAAAAGAGCAGGTTTCTTATTCCGAAACGCTCGAAAAGTACACCGCTTACGCGGAAAAGCTCAAGCCGATGGTAACGGACACGACGGCGTTTCTGCTCAACGCGGTTGACGCCGATAAAAACGTTCTCTTTGAAGGGGCGCAGGGCGCACTGCTGGATATTGACCACGGGACGTTCCCGTTCGTTACCAGCAGCAACTCCTCTGGCGTGGGCGTCTGCGCTGGAGCGGGCATTCCCGCCAAGTTCGTGAAAAACGTCGTCGGGATTATGAAAGCGTACACGACCCGCGTTGGCGGCGGTCCCTTCCCGACGGAACAGGACAACGAAATCGGTCAGAAGATTCGCGACGCCGGGCATGAATACGGCACCGTTACAAAACGACCGCGCCGCTGCGGCTGGTTCGACGCCGTCGCCGTCCGGTACACGTCGCGCCTGTCAGGCGTTACAATGCTGTCGCTGATGCTGCTCGACGTTCTCGACCAGATGCCGGAAATCAGCATCTGTACAGCGTACGAAATCAACGGCGAACGCACGACCGATTTCCCCGCTCTGGTGGAAGACCTGTACGAAGTCAAACCGGTTTACGAAACCATGCCCGGCTGGATGTCGGACACGACCGGCTGCCGCAATTACAGCGATTTGCCGGACAACGCCAAACGTTACGTCGAACGGCTGCAAGAGATCGTCGGCGCGAAAGTCGGCATCGTTTCCGTCGGCCCGGACAGAGAACAGACTATTTTTGTAAATTAGCAATTAGCAATTATCAATTAGCAATTAACGCAAGCGCTGCTCGAAGATATTATGGAAAAACTAACAGTCAAAGAAGCTCGTCAGGAATCGTCCGCCGGTCAGACGGCGTTGCTGGAAGGCTGGGTTCGATCCCGCCGCGATTCCAAAGCAGGATTCAGTTTTATAGAACTCAACGACGGAACGAGTCTGGGAAACATCCAGATTCTCGCGCCCAACACGCTGGAAAATTATCAGTCTGACGTCCTCCGTCTGACAACCGGCAGCTCGATTGCCGTTGAAGGCGAAGTCGTCAAGTCGCCCGGCGCCAAACAGCCGACGGAAGTTCACGCAACGAAAATTACCGTCTACGGCATTGCCGACGCGGAAACGTACCCGATGCAGAAAAAACGGCACTCGTTCGAGTACCTTCGCACGGTCGCGCACCTGCGTCCTCGAACCAACACGTTCGGCGCGGTCTTTCGCGTCCGCAACTGCATCTGCCGAGCCATTCACAACTTCTTCCAGGAAAACGGATTCCTGTACATTCACACGCCGTTGATTACCGCGTCCGACTGCGAAGGCGCCGGCGAGATGTTCCAGGTAACGACGCTCAATCTGGAAGACGTCCCGAGAATTCAGGAAGGTCCCGACGCTGGGAAAGTCGATTACGCTCAGGATTTCTTCGGACGTAAAACCAGCCTGACCGTTTCCGGACAGCTGGCGGTGGAAAACTTCGCCTGCGCGCTGGGGAAAGTGTACACGTTCGGTCCGACGTTCCGGGCGGAGAACTCCAACACGTCCCGCCACCTGTCGGAATTCTGGATGGTCGAGCCGGAAATCGCGTTCGCCCGTCTGCCGGAAAACATGAAGATTGCGGAGAACATGCTCAAGCGAATCTTTTCCGACTGCTTAACCTACTGCGCCGAAGACATGGAATTCTTCAACAAGCAAATTGACGAGTCCCATACGCTTATCGATACGCTGACTCACGTTATCAACTCTGAATTCGTTCATCTGCCGTATACCGAAGCAATTAAGATTCTGGAATCCAGCGGTCGCAAGTTTGACTTCCCGGTTAAATGGGGCATCGACATGCAGGCGGAACACGAACGCTTTTTGACCGAAGAGCATTTCAAAGCGCCCGTCGTTGTAACAGATTACCCGAAGGACATCAAGGCGTTTTACATGTACCTCAACGACGACGAGAAAACCGTCCGCGCCATGGACGTTTTGGTTCCCGGCATCGGCGAAATTATCGGCGGTTCGGAAAGAGAATACCGTTTGGACGTTCTCAATCGCCGCATGGTGGAAATGGGACTCAACCCGGCGGACTACCAGTGGTACGCTGACCTGCGCCGTTACGGCACCGTCCCGCACAGCGGATTCGGCTTGGGTCTGGAACGCGCCGTCATGTACGCCACTGCCATGAGCAACATCCGCGACGTCATTCCATTCCCGCGCTACCCGGGCTCCGCGGAATTTTAGCGGCGAGGCGCCGCTCCCAGTCCGCGCTGCCGCGGTGCGAAGGCGCACTCCCAATCCGCGCTGCCGCGCGCCTGCCAATAATCGCTCCCGTTGGTCGCTTGCTCTTTCCTTACTAAAGTTTTTTGGGGAAGGGGAGTTTGAGGGTAATGTCTTTTTTCAGAAAAGGATATTACCCTCTTTGTCAGCCAAGTGCGGCGCCTGTGGAGCGTTATCGCTGCGTATCTTTGTCATCTTCGCGATTTGTTATTGAACCTTAACGCCTTTCGTTTTTATTTCTCTCCCTTAACAATAATTGCGGAAATTGTATAATCTTATACAACGCCATTTTTAACGAATTATTTTAGTATGTTCAAAAATCATGAATAATTTGGATGCATCCGAGTTCCCATACTATCGTAGAATTACAGCGGCATACATTCGCGGCCTGGCAGTCAATGCGAATCAGAATGGCGGCACGATTTCGTCACTCGACGCCGATCTGAACGGAGTTCCTTTTGCTCTGCCGGAAGATTTGCTTGTTCCTGATCTGGACGACCTGTCGGACGAAGAGCAAAACGAGATTATTCGAATCGGGGTTGACAATAAACTGAAGCTGTATCGATTCAAAAACACGCATGACAATTTAGGGCGAATTGTAGGCGTCATGGGGTTTCTCAAGTCGGTTCAAATGGAATCCGTTTTGGATATCGGGTCAGGACGCGGCGTATTCCTTTGGCCGTTTATCAACGCGTTCCCGTACATTCCCGTTACAGCGGTTGACATGCTCGACTATCGCGTCGAGCTTTATGGAACGGTTCAGCAGGGGGGAATCGAAACGCTGTCCGGAATTCAGGGCGACATTTGCAATCTTGACGTTCCCGACAAGTCGTACGACATCGTCTCCATGCTTGAGGTTCTGGAACACATCCCCGACGTTGCAACTGCGGTAAAATCCGCCGTCAGAATCGCCCGGAAGTTTATTGTCGTTTCCGTTCCTTCCAAGCCGGACGACAATCCGGATCACATTCATTTGCTTACCAAAGAAATATTGGAAACGCTGTTTAATGACGCTGGCTGCAAAAAGCTTAAATTTGACGAGGTCAATAATCATAGGATTCTTTTTGCAACGCTTTAAGAAAACATCATGGCTGAATTCAAAATCATTAAATATCCTCGAACGCCGCATTTAGAGGGGTCGCGATTGCAGCCCGGCGACGAAGACGTGTTACAAGTTGCGTTTTCTGAAATTGCCGGCAAGACGCTGGCGGTTGAAGAGAAATGCGACGGCGCCAATTCCGCCATTTCGTTTGACGCCAACGGCGATTTGCTGCTCCAAAGCCGCGGGCATTATCTGACCGGCGGGTATCGCGAACGGCATTACAATTTGCTCAAGCAATGGGCGAGCGTTCATCAGCAGGCGTTTTACAACGTACTCGGTTCCCGATATATAATGTACGGCGAATGGATGTACGCAAAACATTCCATTTTTTACGACAACCTGCCGCACTATTTTCTGGAGTTCGACATTTTGGATCGCGAAACCGGTGCGTTTCTCGACACCCCAAGTCGACATCAAATGCTGGCAGACTTGCCGGTCGTTTCGGTTCCGGTGATTCGTCGAGAGACGTTTCAAAAGAAAGAGGAATTGCTGAACCTAATCGGACATTCGGTTTACATTACAGACAACCATTTTGACACTCTGGAACGTTACTGTAACGAAAACGGTTTGGATTCTTATACCGTTTGCGGAGAAACCGACCGATCCACAACGATGGAGGGTTTGTATATCAAAGTTGAAGAAAACGGTCAGGTTACAGACCGCTTGAAGTTTGTTCGACCGTCGTTTCTTCAAACCATTTTGGAATCGCAGACGCATTGGCTGGATCGTCCAATCGTCCCGAATCAGCTGCGTTTTCCATTAGAAGAAATTTACGCTCCAACTTTACCTGTAACAAAATGCGAGGGACAATATGATCAATAACATTCCCGTTCCACAACCCGGACAAGAGATTGACTGGCAAGCTATAGAAGAGTCTTCGCTTCAGCCGAATGTCAAGCTCATGGCTCAGACTCCGCAAGATCCGCACTGGCACGCAGAAGGCGACGTCTGGACGCATACAAAGATGGTTTGTCAGGCTTTGATTGAACTGGAATCGTGGCAGCGTCAGACAGA
>JAFZAL010000141.1 GCA_017557195.1 Thermoguttaceae bacterium
TGCCCGTACGATTTTGACCTCTTTAACCACCTTGCTGGTTATTGTCGTTTTGTACATTTGGGGCGGTCAGGCAATTCACGCCTTCGCGTTCACGATGCTTGTCGGCGTTATCATTGGTACTTTCAGCTCCATCTTCATTGCAGCCCCGCTGCTGTGCCAGATGGACAAATTGGACGCTATTCGTGAAGCGAGAGCCAATCAGGCTGAAAAAAACAAATAACCAACGGATTAAACTAATCCTGGATTAACCTTTACAAAGCGTTCTGTTCCCCAACAGAACGCTTTTTTTACGCGCCGTTTTCCCGTCAAAACGCACGTTCAGTCCCCTTGACTTTTCTGCTATATATGGGATAATACAGAAACATAATTTCCCTAATATCAAACGCCATTTCTGAAACAGAAAGACAATACAATGACGCAGTTGACAGAAGCCCGAAAGGGCGTCGTAACCCCGGCTATGGAAACCGTCGCCGACAGCGAATACATGACCCCGGAACAGGTTCGGGACCTGGTCGCCTCCGGTCGGCTGATAATTCCAGCCAACAAAGTTCACCTCGAAAAGGGGCTTGTTCCGATGGCAATCGGAGCCAACGCCCGAACGAAGATCAACGCCAATTTGGGCAACTCGCCCATTTCTTCCGATATAGACTGCGAGCTGGAGAAAGTCCGCTGCGCCGTTCGCTACGGGGCGGACACCGTCATGGACTTGTCCACCGGGCAGAACATCAACCAGATTCGTCAGCGCATTGTAGACGAAATGACGGTTCCCGTCGGCACGGTTCCGCTGTACCAGATGGTTGAAATGATCGACAAAATCGAGGACATGAAGCCGGACGATTTCGTCCAACTGGTCGAACAGCAGGCGAAGCAGGGCGTAGACTACTTCACGATTCACTGCGGCTTGCTGAGAAGTCACGTTGAACTGACCGATCGGCGCAAGCTGGGAATCGTCAGCCGCGGCGGGTCGCTGGTTGCCAAATGGATGGTCGCTCACAAAGAGGAAAACCCGTTCTACCAAAAGTTTGACGATCTGTGCGACGTCATGAAACAGTACGACGTCGCGTGGAGCATGGGCGACGGTCTTCGCCCCGGCTGCTTGGCTGACGCAACCGATCAGGCGCAGCTGGCGGAACTGGCGACGCTTTCCGACCTGTGCAAACGCGCCTGGGACAGAGGCTGCCAGGTCATGATTGAAGGTCCCGGACACGTCCCGATGGATCAGATTGTCATGAACATGAAATTGCAGCAGGAATGGTGCTGCGGCGCTCCGTTCTACGTTTTGGGACCTGTTACAATGGACTGCGCTCCCGGATACGACCACATCACCAGCGCCATCGGCGGGGCGATTGCCGCCATGCACGGCGCGGCGATGCTGTGTTACGTTACCCCGCGAGAGCATATCGGCTTGCCGATGCTCGAAGACGTTCATCAGGGCGTTATCGCGTATAAAATAGCAGCTCACGCCGCTGACATCGCCCGCAAGCTGCCGCACGCCCGCGACCTCGACGACGCCATTTCAGACGCCCGCGCCGCGTTCGACTGGAACCGGCAGTTTGAACTCGCTCTCGACCCGGAAACGGCTCGCCGCATGAGAGAGGAATCCCTTGTCGCCGCCAACCAAAAGAACCATTGCGGAGACGAACGCTTCTGCTCCATGTGCGGTCCGAAATTCTGCTCGATCCGCATCTCTCAGGAAATGCAGCGGATGAGAAAAGAGCAGGAAGAATAATTTGATATCGTATAATTCTCTCGGAGTGCAACGGCAAACCGTTGCATTCCATATTTTCCCCACATTTTCTCTGTATTGATATTTATTTGATATTTTTTTCTTCTAAAGCCTTGAAAATCTCAAAAAATAGATTATAATATAAAATAGTAAAAAATATACATTGCTGTAATAATTTGCAGAACAAAACAACGTTAAAACATTTTCCTGTTATCAAGGAGCAAAAATGATTAAGTCCTCAAATCGCGTTTTAACATGCGCTTTATTGTTGACGATCTCCTTTTTCGCCAACGTCGTATTTGCGGAAGTTGTGTATTACAACAACGAATTCAATGTTGACAGAGCTGATACTGCTGGCAATAGCAAGTGGACAAAAAATGGCTCACTGGCTCCGTTCTATTCTAATTTACGTTTCTATCATTACGGCGGTGAGGAGGACGCTAACTTTAGAAGAAGCATGGGCGCTACTAATAACCTGTTATCCATTGGAAAATCTACCACCAACTCAGACCAAAATGGATACGTGCAGATTGACGCGTCAACTTTCTTGTCTTCCGTCCAAAGCTACGATTTGTCTGCTGGCGATCTGGTTTACGAGGCAGCCTATACCACCGATAATTACCACGAGAATATTGGCAGCTTTTATAATGGAATTACCATCAACAATGAAAAGTTAACATTTATTTATCATCCTGGTTACTCTGATTCTACTACAAAAGGCGCTTTTCGAGTTCATCTTAATCGCAGTACAGTTGTAAACAATCAGGATATCGGCTTTATCCCCCCGGTTGGCGACAACGCCGGGTATACACTGATGAAATTAACTATTCATCAAAACAACGAAACGGGCAAATATGATTTTACAACACAAATGGGATTGGCGTCTACAGGGTATACGTATACCTACACGTATTCTGTCCCAATTTCCCAAATTGGAACAATAAATTCAATCGGTCCGTATGCACATAAGAAAAACAATATGCATATAGACTATATTCATTTACAGGCTCCTTTTGCAGACGTCGCCGTTGCCAGCGCCAAGCAATTGCAGGAATTACGGGACATGTTTGTTACTTCCGACAAGCCGGTTCACTGGTATAAGTTTGACGATCCCAGCACAAATGTAATTAAAGACTACGGATCAAATCCCAAAAATGGAACAGCAACCAATGTTGATATGTCAGCGATATCGGAATTAAATCAGGTTGCAGATTTTAGCGGCAAGGGTTCCAAGGTTTCCATTTTGGACTCTCCCCCTATTAACGGACCATGGACAGCGGAATTCCTGGTTAATACTGCACAACTGAGTGGTAATCAGAGTCTCTTGGCTGACAATACGTATTCTTTACGCTTGACTCAAAGTAATTCTCCCGTTCCTGGTTATACCCACTATAACGTATTGGATTATAAATTTTTGAATCCTGACGGCGGCAGTTTTGATTCCAGTTTGCTTTCCTCAAACGAATGGCTCCATGTTACATTTGTCAACGATGGAAACAACATGCTGTTCTATTTAAACGGAGAATTGGCGGGCATCAGTAACGAAGAGCTCATCCCCCTGCCAACGAGTTATATTGGAACTGGCAAAAATGGCAGCGGCGATAATTTTGTTGGTATGATGGACTATATGGCTCTGTACAATTACGCCTTATCGGCGGAACAAATTTGGGCTCACGCTCACCCAACGCCTGAACCGGCAACATGGGCGCTAAT
The DNA here is from genome assembly GCA_017557195.1 of Thermoguttaceae bacterium. GTDB lineage: Bacteria > Planctomycetota > Planctomycetia > Pirellulales > Thermoguttaceae > RUG11551. Next base: position 3,440 of record JAFZAL010000141.1, read on the forward strand.
GATTCTCGGGATTGCTGGTTTGATGTACGTGCGGAAACGAAAGAATTGAAAGGCGATAACGAAGCGAGTGAAACGAGCGTAGTTACGCTTAAAAGCGGGAGGAAACTCCCGCTTTTTCTTTTGCGAGCTTCGCTCGCGATCCGGGAAGACTGTCGGCTGCGTCACAGATTATTAACTGTTCTAAACCCGGGAACTGACGTTCCCGGATCGTCTACGAATTACTTGCTCCCCGCCTGTCTAATAAACTCTTTGAATATCGCCGCGGCTTCAGGATGTTTTTTGTACATTCGTTCCGGGTGCCATTGAATCGCCCAGACGAATTTCTTATCCGGCATGTAGACGCCTTCCGTCAGGTCGTCAGTCGCAAACGCCATGGCAACAAGTCCCTTTCCGAGTTTGTCGATTCCCTGATGGTGCGTGCTGTTGACCGCGATCCGGGTTTTATGCGTTAAAAGATGCAGCGGCGAACCTTCAACCACTTTAACGTCGTGACTGGGCTGATGGTTCGGCGTCGTTTGACGATGCGCGATAGAAGACGGGTGATACGTCGGCAAGTCCTGATAGAGCGTCCCGCCGCAAGCGACGTTGAGCAGCTGCTCTCCGCGGCAGATTCCCAAAATGACTTTGTTCTTTTCAATCGCCTTTTTGCACAAGCCGTATTCCAGAGCGTCGCGTTCCGGGCAAACGTACAGCGTCGTTTCCATGGGCGTCTGCTTGTACAAAACCGGGTTGACGTCCTGACCGCCGGTAAAGAGAATCCCGTCGACGCGGTCAAGATACTCGTCCCACGTTGATTCCGCCGCCTCGATTGGCAGCATGACGGGAATCCCGCCGTTGTCTATAATGGCGGGAAAGTAGTCAGAATTCATGTACTGATGATTCTGCTTTTGATCAAACAGCGGCGTAACAGCAATGAGCGGTTTCATGTGTGACAACCTCAATTTGGGAAACGACAATTACAGCAAACCGTAAGCGGTCAGCGTCTTGAGAAGCGCGGCTTCCTGAGCTTCCGTCAGGGGCGTCAGCGGGAGACGAAGCTCGCCGGTGTCCATTCCCAGGGCTTTCAAAGCCGCCTTGACCGGAATCGGGTTGGTCGCCAACGACAGCATGTCGCGGCACAGCGGATACATCTTGTAATGCAGACGGCGCGCGCCTTCCAGATCGCCGGCAAGGAACGTCTTGGTCAACGCCGTCATGTCGGACGGAATGAAGTTCCCGACAACGGAAACGACGCCCTTGCAGCCCAACGACATGTAGGGCAACGTCAGCGAGTCGTCGCCGGAAAGAACGGTGAGGTCAGTCGCCGCGAGAATCTTGGACGCGTTGTCCATCGACCCGGTCGCTTCTTTAACCATCGCGATGTTGGGGATTTCCGCCAGACGGAGAATCGTTTCCGATTCAATCAGACGACCTGTTCGACCGGGGATGTTATAGACGCAAATCGGAATCGAGACGGACTGAGCGATCGCCTTGAAGTGTTCGTACAGACCTTCCTGCATGGGCTTGTTGTAGTACGGCGCGACCGACAAAGCGGCGTCCGCGCCCGCCTTTTCCGCCCATTGTGTCATGTGAATCGCCTCCGCCGTGCTGTTGGAGCCGGTACCCGCAATGACCTTGCAGCGGCCAGCCACAGCCTTGACGGTTTCCGCAATTACCAATTCGTGTTCTTCGTTGGTCAGAGTCGGGGACTCGCCCGTCGTTCCGACCGGACACAGAGCCGTCGCTCCGCCAGCAATCAAAAAATCGACGTTTTTCGCCAGACGGTCAAGGTCAACTTTGCCGTCCTTGAACGGCGTTACCATAGCAACTGTCAAACCGGCAAATTCTTCAGCTCGCGTTTTCATGATTAGGGAGTAGGGGTTAGGGAGTAGGGAGTAGTTTAGGGAGTAGGGAGTAGGGAGTAGGGAGTAGGGAGTAGGGAGTAGGGAGTGGGGAGTAGGGTGAAGGGAGCGGGAAGTAGGAGATTATGAATTTAAATTCGCCGAAGGCGAAACACTATTCCCTATTCCCTATTTCCTATTCCCTCATTTTCCCTATTCCCTCACTTCTCCAACAGCGCTTTCATGTCTTTGACAGCCTGAACCAGCCCGACGTAAATGGCGCGGGAGATGATGCTGTGCCCGATGTTGAGTTCTCGCATATTGGGAATGTGTACAATCGGCAGGACGTTTGTGTATGTCAAACCGTGCCCGGCGTGAAGTTTCATGCCGCAATCGACGATCTGTTTGCCGATCGTCCGGATGACTTCCAGCTCTTTAAGCTGAGCTTCGCCCGAGGCGTTGGCGTATCGGCCGGTATGGATTTCGACTGCGTCTGCGCCGCACTGCTGGGCAGCGTCAATCTGCTCTGCGACGGGGTCGAGGAACAGGCTGACGACGATTCCCGCATCGTGAAGCCGCTTGACGGCGTCTGAATATTTTTGGATATTCCCTGCGACGTCCAAGCCGCCTTCAGTCGTGATTTCCTGACGCCGTTCCGGGACGACCGTCGCCTGATCGGGAACGACCTTGCAGGCGATTCCCAATACGTCTTCGTTGCACGCCAGCTCCATGTTGAGCTTGCAGGTAACGGTTTGACGCAGGATGAGCAAGTCTCTGTCCTGAATGTGTCGGCGATCTTCGCGAAGGTGAACGGTGATTCCGTCCGCGCCGCCCAGCTGCGCCAGAGCCGCGGCGGTAACCGGGTCAGGCTCGTTGGTCATGCGCGCCTGACGAACCGTTGCAACGTGGTCAATATTGACTCCTAATTCCATAATGCGTTTAGTCCTCAAGGTGGGAAAAATATATCTTCTTTAAGCTTTTGTTTTAATATATTATAAATCAATGCGATAGAAATAAAAGGGGGGAGAAGAAAAAATTGCTAACAACAAACAATACATAAAAATTAGGGTTGCGATAATATTTTTTTTATTTTGAACGCAGAGTACGCAGACTCCTCGCAGAGAGCGCAGACGGACTGGGAATGTGGCGACAACGCTAACTACGTTAGCTACGCCACCGACAAGGTCGGTTCCTGATTGGATATGGGTATTGCCAAAACCGGTTTTTTCGGAGGCAAAACCTCATCCTCTCGCTCGTGCGGCTTCGCACATTCCCGTCCGAATTATTTAAATTATTTTAAAATCGCAAGCGGACATCGTGTCATAGCCCGAGAATCGGGCGTAGATGACACATGGACGCTTGCTTCTGCGTATTCTGCGAGTAGTCTGCGCTTTCTGCGTTCTCTTTCCTTTTTCGTGCAACCAAAATATGCGTTGTCTCGCCGTCCCCCCTCTATCAATGCTCCAAATTTCGGGTATAATATAAAGCGAATTGGAAATGTCGGTCTTGAATTCCTGTCGTCTGGGAGTTCCCGATGAACAATTGTCATTTAACCGCGCAAGATAAATGAGTTCAGCAAAGAAGAACATGGTCGTCGCGCAAAGCGGCGGTCCGACGTGCGTTATCAACAGCTCGCTTCGGGGCGTTGTTGAAGCGGCGCGACAGTTCGACAACGTTGGAACCGTCTACGGAGCGTGTCACGGAATCGAGGGCGTCTTGAAAGAAGAGCTTCTCGACCTGACGGCGCAGTCGGCGGAAGAAATCGCCCTGCTGCGATACACGCCCGTTGCCGGGTCAATTGGAACGTGTCGATATAAAATCAAATCCTGGCAAAACGAAGACTACGACAGAATCGTCGACGTCTTTGCCGCCCA